>NZ_CAMHVI010000002.1:0-300000 GCF_946188585.1 Streptococcus mitis | reverse complement strand
TTCTTGGTTAATTTTTGTAGATCAATCTGAGACATAGGAACTCCTCTTAGAACCATTTTTTATGGATGAGATAGAGAGTGAGCGAGACACTCATAGCAAAGGCGATAAAGACGATTAACCAGAAGGCATTTGGCTCTCCGTTTAGGGGGATTTCATTATCCTTAAAGTTCATCCCGTAGGCAGAAAAGACCATGGTTGGGATGGACATGACGATGGTCACAAGGGCCAAGGTTTTCATGATGTTGTTCTGGTTGTTAGAAATGATAGAGGCGAAGGTCTCTGTCATAGAATGTAAGACGTTTCCATAAATGTCTGCCATCTCGATGGCCTGTTGGGTTTCAATCAGGGTATCTTCAAGCAGGTCTTCGTCCTCAAGGTATTTCTTGATATTGCTGGTTGAGCTGGTCAATTTCTTAATCACGCGCTCATTTGTTTTGAGGGAGGCCTTGAAATAGACGATGGTTTTTTCTAATTCCATGAGCTCAATCAATTCTTCATTACGAGTTGATTGATGCAGTTGACTTTCGATCTGTTCACTCTTACGGTCAATCGAACGAAGGGCTGTTAGGTAAAGCTCTGCATTGCGATAAAGAATCTGAAAGATAAAACGCGAACGCATGAAAGTGTAGAAATTACGCAAACGACGGTTGATAAAGACATCAAGGACCGGTAATGGTTCCAAACAAGTAGTGATAATGGTTTCCTCTGTGATAATAATACCAAGCGGGATGGTTACGTAGTAGGTGCGGTTATTTCTTTCTTCTGTGACCGGCACGTCAACGATAATCAGGGTGTACTCGTCTTCAATCGTAATACGAGACATTTCTTCCGCATCGAGCGGTGCTCGAAGGTCGGCAATATCGATATCGAAGGCGTTAGCGATTTCGAGTGATTCATTTTGAGTCGGATTGACGAGATTGATCCAAGTACCCGGTTCAAGTGTATCGATCTCTTTAAATTCAGTTGTTGTAGAGAGAAAAACTTGTTTCATATCCCTTATCCTTTCTCATTTTTCAGATTTTTTCACACCGTACTATTATACTACAAAATCGGCCTTTTGGGTAATAGAATCTCACTTTTTTTGGTATAATGGTAAGCAATAATGGACTAGAAAGAACAAAAATGCAAGATAAAATTGTCATTCATGGGGCGCGTGCCCATAATTTAAAAAATATTGATGTGGAGATTCCACGAGACAAGCTAGTTGTTGTGACTGGTTTGTCAGGTTCAGGGAAATCCAGTCTGGCCTTTGATACCCTCTATGCGGAGGGACAACGTCGCTATGTGGAGAGTTTGTCAGCCTATGCTCGTCAGTTCTTGGGGAATATGGAGAAGCCTGATGTAGATGCTATTGATGGTCTCAGCCCAGCTATTTCTATCGACCAGAAAACGACTAGTAAAAACCCTCGCTCGACGGTTGGAACCACGACTGAAATCAATGACTATCTGCGTCTCCTCTACGCACGTGTGGGGACGCCTTACTGTATCAACGGGCATGGAGCTATCAAGGCTTCTTCTGTGGAGCAAATCGTGGATAAGGTTTTAGAATTGCCTGAACGCCAGCGCTTGCAGATTTTGGCCCCTGTCATCCGCAAGAAAAAAGGCCAACATAAGAGTGTTATCGAGAAGGTTCAGAAAGATGGGTATGTTCGTGTCCGTGTGGATGGTGAAGTCTATGATGTAACCGAAGTGCCAGAGTTGTCTAAGAGTAAGCAACACAATATCGATGTCGTGGTTGACCGTATTGTCATCAAGGAGGGCATTCGTAGTCGTCTCTTTGATTCCATTGAGGCTGCCCTTCGTATTGCAGAAGGTTATGTCATTATCGACACTATGGACGACTCTGAGTTGTTGTTTTCTGAGCATTATGCCTGTCCAGTTTGTGGCTTTACTGTTCCAGAGTTAGAGCCTCGTCTCTTCTCTTTCAATGCTCCTTTTGGCTCTTGTAGTGAGTGTGACGGTTTGGGCATCAAGCTGGAGGTGGATACTGATTTGGTAGTACCAGATGCCAGCAAAACCTTACGTGAGGGAGCCTTGGCTCCGTGGAATCCTATCTCATCCAACTACTATCCAAACATGCTAGAGCAGGCTATGACAGCCTTTGGAGTGGATATGGATAAGCCTTTTGAGGACTTGTCAGAAGAAGATAAGAACTTGATTCTCTACGGCTCAGATGGTAAGGAATTCCATTTCCACTATGAGAATGAATTTGGTGGTGTGCGCGATATCGACATTCCTTTTGAGGGAGTTGTCAATAATATCAAGCGTCGCTACCATGAAACCAATAGTGACTACACGCGCACCCAAATGCGCCTCTACATGAATGAGCTGACTTGCGGAACCTGTCACGGCTATCGTCTCAATGACCAGGCCTTGTCTGTCCGTGTGGGTGGCGAGAACGGGCTACATATCGGAGAAATTTCAGACCTGTCTATCGCAGATCACTTGGAATTAGTCAGTCAGTTGACTCTTTCTGAAAATGAAGCCATCATTGCTCGGCCCATTCTCAAGGAAATCAAGGACCGTTTGACTTTCCTTAATAACGTGGGTCTTAACTATCTGACCCTGTCACGTTCGGCAGGAACTCTTTCAGGTGGGGAAAGTCAGCGTATTCGCTTGGCGACCCAGATTGGTTCTAACCTATCAGGTGTTCTTTATATTCTAGACGAGCCGTCAATCGGTCTTCACCAGAGGGATAATGACCGTCTGATTGCCAGTCTCAAAAAGATGCGTGACTTGGGCAATACTCTTATCGTGGTGGAACATGACGAAGATACCATGCGTGAGGCTGATTATCTGATTGACGTTGGTCCTGGTGCGGGTGTTTTTGGTGGGGAGATTGTTGCGGCAGGTACGCCCAAACAGGTAGCTCGTAACAGTAAGTCTATCACAGGCCAGTACTTGTCAGGCAAACGTGCCATTCCAGTACCAGAAGAACGCCGTGTTGGTAATGGTCGTTTTATCGAGGTGACGGGAGCGCGTGAGAACAACCTGCAAAATGTCACAGCTCGCTTCCCACTAGGAAAATTCATCGCAGTGACAGGGGTGTCGGGCTCAGGGAAATCGACCCTAATCAATAGCATTCTCAAAAAAGCTATTGCCCAGAAGCTCAACCGCAATTCAGACAAACCTGGTAAGTTTAAAACGATTACAGGGATTGAGCATGTAGACCGCTTGATTGATATTGATCAGAGCCCTATCGGACGAACGCCGAGGTCTAACCCTGCTACCTATACGGGAGTTTTTGACGATATACGTGACCTCTTTGCCCAGACAAATGAGGCTAAGATTCGTGGTTACAAAAAGGGACGTTTCAGTTTCAATGTCAAGGGTGGTCGTTGTGAAGCCTGCTCAGGTGACGGGATTATCAAGATTGAGATGCACTTCTTGCCAGATGTTTACGTGGCTTGTGAAGTCTGCCACGGGACTCGCTACAATAGTGAAACCCTAGAAGTTCATTACAAGGAAAAGAATATCTCGCAGGTCTTGGACATGACTGTCAATGATGCGGTGGAATTTTTCCAACACATTCCGAAAATTCAACGCAAACTTCAGACCATCAAGGATGTAGGGCTAGGCTATGTGACGCTAGGTCAACCAGCTACCACTCTTTCTGGGGGAGAAGCCCAGCGTATGAAGCTGGCTAGCGAACTCCACAAACGCTCGACAGGCAAGTCATTCTATATTCTGGATGAACCGACGACAGGACTCCATACAGAGGATATCGCTCGCTTGCTCAAGGTTTTAGCTCGCTTTGTTGACGATGGCAATACAGTCCTTGTTATCGAGCACAATTTAGACGTTATCAAGACAGCAGACCATATTATTGACTTGGGACCTGAGGGCGGTGTCGGTGGTGGAACCATCATCGCAACAGGAACTCCAGAAGAAGTAGCGGCCAATGAAGCCAGCTACACAGGACAGTATTTGAAAGGAAAGTTACATCATGAATAAACGTGTACAAGCATTTCTAGCTAAAATGCAAGAAAAAGAACTAGATGGCATCATCATCAATAACCTTAAAAACGTCTATTACCTTACTGGTTTTTGGGGCTCAAACGGAACAGTCTTTATCAGCCGTGACCGTCAGGTCTTGGTGACAGACTCTCGCTATATCATTGCAGCTAAGCAAGAAACCAGTGGGTTTGAGATTGTGGCAGACCGTGATGAATTGGCTGTCATTGCAGGAATTGTCAAGGACATGGGCTTGTCTCGTATCGGTTTTGAAGATGAGATTTCAGTGTCTTATTATCACCGTATGCAGGCAACCTTTGAAGGAATTGACTTGCTTCCACAAACTCAGTTTGTCGAAGGTCTTCGAATGATTAAGGACGAGGCAGAGATTGCAGCTATTCGCAAGGCTTGTTCTATCTCAGACCAAGCTTTCCGCGATGCGCTTGACTTTATCAAACCAGGAAAGACTGAGATTGAGATTGCCAACTTCCTTGACTTCCGTATGCGTGAGTTGGGAGCATCTGGCTTGTCTTTTGATACGATTCTAGCTAGTGGTATCAACTCTTCCAAACCTCATGCTCATCCTATGCACAAACCAGTGGAGCTGGGAGAAGCCATTACTATGGACTTCGGTTGCCTTTATGACCACTATGTCAGTGATATGACACGGACTATCTATCTGGGGCATGTCAGCGACGAGCAGGCGGAGATTTACAATACGGTTTTGAAAGCCAACCAAGCCTTGATTGACCAGGCTAAGGCAGGATTAGGTTTCCGAGACTTTGACAAAATCCCTCGTGATATTATTATCGAGGCGGGCTATGGCGACTACTTTACCCACGGTATTGGACACGGTATTGGGCTGGATATTCATGAGGAACCTTACTTTAGCCAAACTTCTACAGAAATTATTAAGGCAGGTATGGCCTTAACCGATGAACCAGGTATCTATATAGAAGGCAAATACGGTGTTCGTATCGAGGATGATATCTTGATTACAGAGACCGGTTGTGAATTGTTGACCCTAGCTCCAAAAGAGTTGATAGTTATCTAAGAGTTAAACAACTCAAATGATTGACTTTTAAATTTTAAAGGTTTATACTGAAAAACGAAAACGGTAGGTGAGGCTACCATAGGGATACGGATGACTACCGCAAAGCAGTGGAGACACTACTCGTTGGTCAACAGTCCTGGTCGCGAAGGCCAAGACTAAGCTCATTACATTGCCCTATGGAGTTAAAGCTTGAACGAAAAACAGATAATTAGTTTTTTAATCCTGCCATTTTATGGTGGGATTTTCTACTGTTTAAATCAAAGAAAGGAGATAGACGATGCAAATTGACGATCATCCGGAACCGCACATACACAGCCAATCGCTGATTTGTGTCATTCTGCCCTTATAAAGTGATTGGTCTCTGTGTATGAAACACATCATTCATACAGATAGGAGAAACCAATGAAAACTACAAAAGAAAGATTAGCAACAGCTATTCATACATCTTTAAACGAAACTCTATCTTTTTATAAGACAAGTCTAACAGGCTTGACTGAGGAGCAGGTGGAGAAAAATCGTGACCTATATGGCGAAAATACCATTACAAAGGGTCAAGAAGACAGTATCCTCAAAAAGATTTACGAATCCATTATCAATCCTTTTACGATCATCTTGCTGGTTATCGCCGTGATTTCCTTAGTGACCAATGTCTGGTTGGCAAAACCAGGTCAAGAGGATCCGACGACTTCCATTATCATCGTTGTCCTAGTCCTCATTTCTGGTGGCATACGCTTTGTCCAAGAACTCCGCAGTGATAAGGCAGCTACCAATCTTTCAAAAATGATTGTCAACACAGCGACTGTCATTCGTCAAGGAGAAATCCAAGAAGTACCTATCGATGACTTGGTAGTAGGTGACGTGGTTAAATTAAGTGCTGGAGATATGATTCCGGCAGATCTTCTTTTATTTGAGTCGCGTGATTTCTTTGTCCAACAGTCTGGCTTGACAGGCGAAAGTGATTCTGTTGAAAAATTGGCCTTGACCAAGGCAACAGTTCAACAATCTGATAGTCTGCTGGAAGCAGAAGCGCTCGCCTTTATGGGAACCAATGTCTTGTCTGGTAGTGCTAAGGCCGTGGTTTTGGCGGTTGGTGATGCTACCATGATGGGGGCCATTGAGCAGACTTTGAACACCTATGACGAGCCTACTTCGTTTGAGCGAGAGATGAATAGTATCTCTTGGCTCCTGATTCGCTTGATGTTGGTCATGGTGCCCATCGTTTTCCTGTCCAATGGCTTAACAGATGGCGACTGGCTGGAAGCTGGCGTATTTGCTTTGAGTGTTGGTGTTGGATTGACACCTGAAATGCTTCCTATGATCATCACGGCCAGCCTAGCAAAAGGTTCTATTATCATGGCCAAGGAAAAAGTGGTTATAAAGAAACTCAATGCCATACAGGACTTAGGGGCGATTGATATCTTGTGTACAGATAAGACAGGAACTCTAACCCAAGACGAAATCGTTCTAGAATATCCCTTGGATATTCACGGACGCTTGGATTTGACCGTCTTGAGACGTGCCTATCTCAATTCCTACTTTCAAACGGGCTTGAAAAATTTGATGGACAGAGCCATCATCAAACGGACTGAAAAGGAAGCAAAAGAACACGCCCTCTTGCAAAATCTGGCTCAAACTTTTCAAAAAATAGATGAGCTTCCCTTTGATTTTGAACGTAGACGGATGAGTGTCATCGTCAAGGATGAGAACGAAGTTGTTAGTTTGGTAACCAAGGGTGCCCTAGAGGAAATGCTTGCGATTTCCAGTCATGCGGAATACCAAGGAGTGATTACTCCCTTGACAGATGCTATTAGAGAGGAAATATTAGCAGAAGTCAGACAACTCAATCAACAAGGTTTGCGTGTCTTGGGAGTGGCCTATAAGTCGGGTTTGAGGGAAGGCCATGCCTATACAGTTGATGATGAAGGGGATATGATTCTAACTGGTTATTTAGCCTTCCTAGATCCTCCTAAACCATCTGCAGCACCAGCAATTAAGGCACTGTTAGAACATGGGGTTCAAACAAAGATTTTGACGGGAGACAACGAAAAAGTTACCCAAGCAGTCTGTGAAAAGGTTGGTTTGGATATCAATCAGATGCTGTTGGGGTCTGAAATTGATCAGATGAGTGATCAAGAATTGGGCCAAGCCGTAGAGGAGGTAACCGTCTTCGCCAAACTTTCACCTGACCAAAAAGCGAGGATTATTTTGCAATTTAAGGCTAATGGTCATGCTGTTGGCTATATGGGAGATGGGATCAATGATGCTCCTTCTATGAAAGTTGCAGATGTGGGGATTTCTGTTGATACAGCAGTAGATATTGCCAAAGAAACAGCTGATGTTATCCTACTTGATAAGGATCTCATGGTGCTTGAAAAAGGACTTGTTGAAGGTCGTAAGGTCTATGCAAATATGACCAAATATATCAAGATGACAGTGAGTTCTAACTTTGGAAATATCTTATCCTTGTTGGTCTCTGGAATCTTTTTACCCTTTTTACCAATGGCACCAGTCCATTTGATTATCTTAAATCTAGTCTATGATTTGTCTTGTATTGCCTTGCCTTTTGACAAGGTAGACAAAGATTTTTTGAGAAATCCGCATACCTGGGAAGCCAAGTCCATCACACGTTTCATGGTTTGGATGGGACCTATCTCTTCTGCCTTTGATATTTTGACCTTTATTTTGCTCTATTTTATCATTGTACCCATGACGACAGGTCATGCCTATGTTCATGGGGCAGAGTCTGCCGTAGGATTTATTGTCTTGTTTCAGACAGGTTGGTTTATCGAGTCCATGTGGTCACAGACCATGGTTATTCATATGTTGCGTTCAGCCAAAATTCCCTTTTTACAAAGTCGTCCAGCTTGGCTAGTCCTTGTGACAACCTTATTGGCTGCAGCCTTTGTGAGCTTCCTTCCCTACAGTCCACTAGCTAGCCTTCTACATCTAACTCCTTTAAAACCGATTTATTTCATCTTTTTACTTTTCATCATTATTTTGTATATGATTAGCGTGACAATTGTGAAAAAAATCTATATCAAGAAATATAAAGAATGGCTGTAAATTTCATTTTGTCAAGAAAAAAGTACGAAAATGACGAAAAAAGTCAAAAAAATTTAAAAATAGGTCGCAAGTCGGATGTTTTTTATGGTATAATAGACTAAACTGATAGTAACATGTAGCGAAAGGGGTAGGTACATGATTAAAATTTATACAGTCTCAAGTTGTACTAGCTGTAAAAAAGCAAAAACCTGGCTCAATGCCCACCAGTTAAGTTATAAAGAACAAAACCTTGGTAAAGAAGGAATTACGAGAGAAGAATTACTGGATATTCTGACAAAAACAGATAATGGAATAGCTAGCATCGTTTCGTCTAAAAATCGCTATGCCAAAGCCCTTGGAGTGGATATCGAAGATTTGAGTGTCAACGAAGTCCTCAATCTGATTATGGAAACGCCGAGAATTTTAAAGAGCCCAATCCTTGTGGATGAAAAACGCCTACAAGTTGGCTATAAGGAAGATGATATTCGTGCCTTCCTACCACGCTCTGTCCGTAATGTAGAAAATGCAGAAGCACGTTTGCGTGCAGCTCTATAAACATCAAGGCTGGGAGCAACTCCCAGTCTTATTCTATTTTAATTTCAAAAAGAAAGAAGAAAGAGATGAAAAAAATAGTTCTTGTTAGTCTAGCTTTCCTTTTTGTCCTAGTTGGTTGCGGACAGAAAAAAGAAACTGGACCAGCTACAAAAACAGAAAAGGATACGCTTCAGTCGGCATTGCCAGTTATTGAAAATGCCGAGAAGAATACAGTTGTGACCAAGACTTTGGTCTTGCCCAAGTCAGATGATGGCAGCCAGCAAACCCAAACCATTACATACAAGGACAAGACTTTTTTGAGCTTAACGATTCAACAAAAACGTCCAGTTTCTGATGAGTTGAAGACTTATATCGACCAACATGGAGTGGAAGAAACTCAAAAAGCTCTTCTGGAGGCAGAGGAGAAGGATGAGGCTATCATAGAAGCTCGTAAATTAGCAGGATTTAAGCTTGAAACTAAACTATTGAGTGCAACCGAACTTCAAACAACGACTAGTTTTGATTTTCAAGTTTTGGATGTCAAGAAGGCTTCTCAGTTAGAATATTTGAAGAACATTGGTTTAGAAAATCTCTTGAAGAATGAACCAAGCAAATATATTTCAGACAGATTGGCAAATGGTGCGACAGAACAGTAGAAAATCCAAATAAATAGACTGCCTGAATTGTAGAACGTAAGGAATTATGCTATAATGGTACTATTCTAAGGAAAGAGGGTGTTAGAATGGGATTTACTGAAGAAACAGTACGTTTTAAATTGGACGATTCCAATAAAAAAGAAATTAGCGAAACTCTGACTGATGTTTATGCTTCGTTGAATGATAAGGGCTACAACCCAATTAACCAAATCGTAGGTTACGTATTGAGTGGAGACCCTGCCTACGTTCCTCGTTATAATAATGCACGAAATCAAATCCGTAAGTATGAGCGTGATGAAATCGTTGAGGAATTGGTTCGCTACTACCTAAAAGGACAAGGAGTCGATCTATAATCTATGAGAATTATGGGATTGGACGTCGGTTCAAAAACGGTAGGGGTGGCCATTAGCGATCCGCTCGGTTTTACAGCTCAAGGGCTTGAAATCATCCAAATCAATGAGGAACAAGGCCAATTTGGTTTTGATCGCGTTAAAGAGTTGGTTGATACTTACAAGGTGGAACGATTTGTAGTGGGCTTGCCTAAAAACATGAACAATACAAGCGGACCGCGCGTGGAAGCTAGTCAAGCCTACGGAGCAAAGTTAGAAGAGCTTTTTGATTTACCAGTAGACTATCAAGATGAACGCTTGACAACAGTTGCCGCAGAGCGCATGTTGATTGAGCAAGCAGATATTAGCCGTAACAAGCGCAAGAAAGTCATTGATAAGTTAGCAGCTCAGCTGATTTTACAAAATTATTTAGATAGAAAATTTTAATACAAAGGAGAGGCTATGTCACACGATCATAACCACGACCACGAAGAACGTGAATTAATTACACTAGTAGATGAGCAAGGGAATGAAACCTTGTTTGAAATCCTTTTGACCATTGACGGAAAAGAAGAATTTGGTAAAAACTATGTTCTTCTAGTACCAGTTAACGCAGAAGAAGACGAAGACGGACAAGTTGAAATCCAAGCTTACTCATTCATCGAAAATGAAGACGGAACAGAAGGCGAATTGCAACCAATCCCAGAAGACTCAGAAGACGAATGGAACATGATTGAAGAAGTCTTCAACAGCTTTATGGAGGAGTAAAAACATCCAGTGGATGTTTTTAGCCCAGATCTTTGAAATAAAAAAGAGCTGGTAAGTCCGGGGGCGTTTTTAGCCCAAGTTAATATTCATAGTAGCTAGTTATTAGCTAACCAGGTGAGAGGTCGGGACGAAAATCCTGGCCTCGTTTTTGTTAGTTATGAGACTTTATTGAGGCAGTTGATTGAACCTGTAATTAAGGAGATGTATATGTTTGAAGTAGAAGAATGGCTCCATAGTCGGATTGGTTTGAATTTTCGATCAGGCTTGGGCCGAATGCAACAAGCGGTGGATTTGTTGGGGAATCCCGAGAAGTCTTATCCTATTATCCACGTGACAGGAACTAATGGAAAAGGTTCTACCATTGCTTTCATGAGGGAGTTATTTATGGGGCATGGCAAAAGAGTTGCGACTTTTACCTCCCCTCATATCGTCTCTATCAATGATCGAATCTGCATTAACGGGCAACCAATAGCTGATGCAGACTTCATCCGTTTGGCTAATCAGGTCAAGGAGATGGAGAAAACGCTTCTGCAAACTCATGATCAGTTGTCCTTTTTTGAATTGCTGACCTTGATTGCTTTTCTTTATTTTAGAGAGCAAGAGGTGGATTTGCTTTTATTAGAAGTGGGAATTGGCGGCTTACTTGACACGACTAATGTGGTAACTGGAGAGATTGCTGTCATCACCTCCATCGGACTAGATCATCAGGAGACCTTGGGTGATAGTCTAGAAGCAATCGCAGAGCAGAAAGCTGGTATTTTCAAGTCTGGTAAAAAGGCAGTGATTGCTAAGCTGGCTCCAGAAGCTAGGCTTGTTTGTCAGAAAAAAGCTGAATCTTTAGCTGTTGACCTTTATCAGGCAGGTCAAGATTTTTCAATGCAGGGTGGTGATTTTTCAAGTTCTTTACTAAATATTTCGCAGCTGAAAATAGGCTTGGAAGGAACTTATCAGCAGGAAAATGCGGCCTTGGCGTTGCAAACGTTTCTTCTCTTTATGAGAGAAGGAAAGGAAGTTGTTGATGAACAGGCTGTAAGACAGGCTTTGGAGAAGACCCATTGGGCTGGTCGCTTGGAGCGTATTCGTCCTCAAATTTACTTGGACGGTGCTCATAACCTCCCTGCCTTGACTCGCTTGGTTGAATTTATCAAAGAAAAAGAGCAGGAAGGATATCGTCCTCAAATCCTATTTGGAGCCTTGAAACGGAAGGATTATCAAGGGATGTTGGCTTATCTGACTGAAAAATTGCCTCAGGTGGAACTCAAGGTGACCGGCTTTGACTATCAAGGTTCTTTGGATGAAACAGATGTAACAGGTTACGATATAGTTCCTTCTTACCGAGAATTTATTAGCGATTTTGAAGAAAGAGCAGATGCCCAGGATTTGTTGTTCGTTACAGGGTCTCTCTATTTTATCTCAGAAGTACGAGGCTATCTACAGGGGCATGAGCAGATAAATTGACCTCCTTTTTTGAACTTGTTATACTAGGAAAACTACTAGTTAGAAGGAAAAACTTCTGTAAATTGGTAGCAGAAAGGAAATTCATCATGAAATTAAAAAGATTCACACTTTCTCTTGCTTCTTTAGCAAGTCTTAGTCTCTTAGTAGCTTGTTCACAAAGAGCTCAACAAGTTCAACAACCAGTAGCTCAATCGCAAATACAACAAACTCAGCAATCACAAGCTGCTGCTTCATCTTCTACAGAAAATAGCAACCAGGCAACAACAAGTTCTTCACAAAATGCGCCTGAGGCTCAACCAACTAATATTGATGGAACTTATACTGGTCAGGACGAAGGAGACCGTATCACTTTAGTGGTAACTGGAACAACTGGTACATGGACACAGGTAGAAACTGACGGAGATCAAGAAATCAAGCAGGTTAGTTTCGATGCCGTCAATCAACGCATGATTATTGGTGATGATGTCAAGATTTATGCAATCAATGGTAATCAGATGATTATCGACGATATGGATAGAGAAGCGTCTGATCGTATTGTTTTATCAAAATAGACTAGAAGGAGACTGGTTTTGTCAGTCTCTTTTGCTTTTACTCAGAAAAATGATTATAAATACTTGCCTTCTACCGAATACCTGCGTTATACTAGTAATAATTACCTGTTTTTAGCATTCATACTCATCGAAAATCTCTTCAAACCACGTCAACTTCCATCTGCAACCTCAAAACAGTGTTTTGAGCAACCTGCGACTAGCTTCCTAGTTTGCTCTTTGCTTTTCATTGAGTATCAAAATATCAAGGAGGGGATATGAAATATAGAAAACTTCAATTATTGATGTCCAAGTATGGCTTTAGTCTTTCGATTATGCTACTTGAACTTTCTCTTGTTTTTGGTCTCTTTCTTTACTTAGGGCGTATGGCCCCTATTCTTTGGGTTATTCTCTTAATATTTATGAGTATGGCGACTATCGTAGCGATTGTCAATCGTTCTATGGCGCCTGAAAGCAAAGTGATGTGGTTAGTGGTAACTTTTGTTCCTGTTATTGGTCCTTTGCTCTATCTGATGTTTGGTGAAAGACGATTGTCCAAAAAAGAAATCAAGCAGTTGGACAAACTTGGTTCCATGCATTTTCGGGAGGATAACAGTAAAGCTCTCCGCCAGAGATTGAAGGAAGAGGATAAGGCGGCTTACGGAGTTATCAAATCTTTGCTAAGTATGGATAGCAATGCCGATGTATATGATCGAACCGATTCACAATTTTTTTCTTCAGGTGAAAGCATGTGGCAACATATGTTGGAAGACCTCAACAAAGCTGAGAAATTTATCTTTCTAGAGTACTATATTGTAGAAGAAGGTTTGATGTGGAATAGCATACTAGATATACTAGAGCAAAAGGCAGCTCAGGGTGTAGAGATTAAGATGCTCTATGATGATATCGGCTGTATGGCGACTTTACCTGGAGACTATACTATTCAGCTTCGTAGTCGAGGAATTGAAGCCCATAAGTTTAACAAGGTGATTCCTCGTTTGACGGTGGCTTACAACAATCGGGACCATCGTAAAATCCTTGTCATAGATGGTCAGGTAGCCTATACAGGAGGCATTAACTTAGCCGATGAGTACATCAATCATGTAGAACGCTTTGGGTACTGGAAGGACAGTGGGATTCGCATAGATGGTCCTGGTGTCAAGGCTCTAACCCGTCTCTTTTTGATGACTTGGTACATCAATCGTGGGGAAATCAGTGATTTTGATCAGTATCACCTGGAAAATCAGCCTTGTTCTGGCCAAGGGCTCTACATTCCTTACGGTAGTGGACCCAAGCCTATCTTCCGTACCCAGGTAGGGAAAAAAGTTTATCAAAGTTTGATTAATCAGGCTACTGATTCAGTCTACATCACAACACCCTATTTGATTATTGACTATGATTTAACTGAGAGTATTAAAAATGCAGCCATGAGAGGTGTTGATGTCCGCATCGTGACTCCTTTCATTCCGGATAAAAAATTAATCCAACTCATAACAAGAGGAGCCTATCCGGATTTGTTGTCAGCAGGAGTAAGAATTTTTGAGTATAGTCCAGGCTTCATCCACAGTAAACAAATCTTAGTGGATAAGGACTTTGCTGCAGTTGGAACCATTAACTTAGATTATAGAAGTTTGCTTCATCACTATGAAGATGCAGTTTTGCTATATAAAACGGAATCAATCACAGAGATTCAAAAAGATTTTCAGGAGATTTTTTCAGTATCTCAAGAAATTTTCCCTCATACGATAAAAAATAGCTGGTATCAGAAATTAATTAAGGAAATCGCCCAGTTATTCGCCCCAATCTTATAAGAAATCTAGGACTTAGGATACAACCCAGTCCTATTTTTCTTGCCTTTTACGAATAAGAAGATGTAGGAGGAACGATGCTGACTCAGAAAGAATTGGATTATATCATGTCATTTAAACAGACGTATTTACACCGATTTCGGGAAATTGAAACCTTTGTGAAACTATGCAAAAAATCACTCAAACAGCCATCGCAAGCTGACAATTCTAGGTCTTTTTGATATACTAAGACAGACAAATTGAATAGGAGAAACGACATGGCTGTATATGGCAGAATCGAAGAAGTATCCGAAACGATACAGAGTAATGAAATTGAAAATAGACTGGATAGGAACCTTGAATCTCATGTAGAAAAAGAAGAACAGGTAGCTTTCCCGTTTTTCAGACTCATCATTGGAAGTACGATTGCAACGGTTTTTTCTGTGGTGATACCTTTACTTTTAGATATGGTAAGTCCCTCTCAGGCGCAGGGTTTGTATATAGGGTGGGCTTTACATCAGGGAGGACAGCTCTACAGTAGCTATTATGCTAGTCACGGTCTTCTTTATTACTTGCTACTTTATATTACCCAAGGAGGCATCCTTTTTGCTTTGGTAGAATGGCTAGCCCTCTTAGAAGGAGGTTACTTCCTCTTTTCTTCAACTGACTATCTGACGGGACAAAGGGAACAAGCCAAGCAACTCCTAACCATATTTTATATTTTGGTATCCGGTCTCGGTTTTGGGGGAGGATACGCTACTATCTTAGCTTTGCCATTTCTGTTTGCAGGATTTTCGTTCATAGCAGCTTATCTATCAAATCCTAACCATGACAAGGGGTTTCTACGTCTGGGGATTTTCTTGGCTCTATCATTTTTCATAGAGCCTCTTACAAGTCTTCTCTTTATTGCAGTAGTAACGATTGGTTTGTTTGTATTTAATGTTGGGCATGGTCGTTTTGTCCATGGAGTTTATCAGTTTTTTGCAGCGGCACTTGGTTTTTCTCTTATCTTTTACCCAGTAGGCTACTATGTCCTTGCTTCAGGTGGCTTTGGAGAAGCTCTAGGAAGTCTTTTATATCCGATTGATTCCCTCCAGATCTTTACCAATCCTCAACTAATGGATAATGTTGTATTCTATGGTTTGTTGACCTTTGGTTTAGGAGCTCTCTTCCTTGTTTTTCTAGGATTGTTCCAATCAAAGGCATCAAGATTGTATGTTATTTCAGTACCAGCTAGTTTTACTTTCTTATTTGTACTAGCCTTGTTGCTTTTTTCTCAAGAACCTCTTCACGGTTCGCGTTTGATTCTAATCCTTCCATTTTTACTCCTTCTTTTGATGACCAGTATTCGTGGGAAACATTCAGCTAGAGGAGCTCGTCGTCGGAGAAGAGAAGAAGTTCCTACTTTATGGCAAAAATTTATGAAGGGGAATCTCTACTTACCAATCCTCGTTGTGGTTTACCTGATTGCAATTCCTTTTGTAGCTCGTTTTGTCTTGCATCCAGCTTCGTATGGAGAACAACATCAAGTAGTAGATAGAGTCAAACAAGAGACAAGTGAGGGAGACCAAATCTATATCTGGGATTCACATGTTCAGATGTATAAGGAAAGCCAGCGTTTGGCTGGATCCATGTTCCCATCACCTCTTCTTTACACGAATACAGAAGAGAATAAAACTAATTTGATCAATGATTTGAAAGAAAATCAACCTAAGTTGATAGTGGTGAACGACAAGGTGGCTCTCTGGTCTGAGGCAGAGACACTCTTAAAAGAAAATTACCAACAAGTAATGACTGATTATTCAGAGTTTAAAGTCTATAAAATTAAATAAAAAAATCAATATCTTGTGTGTTTTTAAAAATTTTAGGATTTTTAACACAAGATATTGATTTTTCTTTTTAGAGTGGTATAATACTTTTTAGAAAGAACATTTTAGAAAAGAGCATGCATATGATTGCACTAGAAGAAAAAATTACAATTTTGCCAACTCTCTTCGTTGAGAAACGAGATGGGAGACGTGTTGTATTTGATGTGGACAAGATTGACAAGGCTCTCCACAAGGCGGCTGACAAGGTTATGGAAGTGACACCCTTGGTCGAAAAACGCCTCAATGCTCTGACCGAGCGTATTGTCACAGAAATTCATAGTCGCTTTCCACAGGGAGTTAAGATTTATGAAATCCAAAATATTGTAGAACATGAACTTCTTGAAGCCAAAGAATATGCGTTGGCTGAGGAGTATATTACTTATCGGACACAGAGGGATTTTGAGCGCTCAAAAGCGACAGATATTAACTTTAGTATCCATAAACTACTTAATAAAGATCAAGCGGTCGTCAATGAAAATGCCAATAAAGACAGCGATGTCTTTAATACCCAGCGTGATTTGACAGCAGGGATTGTTGGGAAGTCGATCGGACTGCAAATACTTCCCAAGCACGTAGCTAATGCTCACCAAAAGGGGGATATCCACTATCACGATTTGGACTACAGTCCGTATACCCCTATGACCAACTGCTGTTTGATTGATTTTAAGGGGATGTTGGAAAATGGTTTTAAGATTGGAAATGCAGAGGTAGAAAGTCCCAAGTCTATTCAGACTGCAACAGCTCAGATTTCCCAAATCATCGCCAACGTTGCTTCTAGCCAGTACGGGGGCTGTTCAGCTGACCGTATCGATGAAGTTTTGGCGCCGTACGCAGAGAAGAATTACCAAAAACACCTCAAAGATGCGGAAGAATGGGTCTTGCCTGAAAAACGGGAAGATTACGCTTGGAAGAAAACCCAAAAAGACATCTACGATGCCATGCAATCTCTTGAGTACGAAATCAACACTCTCTTCACTTCAAATGGCCAAACACCTTTTACTTCGCTCGGTTTTGGTTTAGGAACTAGTCGTTTTGAGCGGGAAATTCAAAAGGCTATTTTAAACATTCGTATCAATGGGCTTGGTTCAGAACACCGTACAGCCATCTTCCCTAAACTCATCTTTACGCTTAAAAGAGGCCTTAATTTGGAAGAAGGAACTCCTAACTACGATATTAAGCAGTTGGCTCTCGAGTGTGCAACAAAACGGATGTATCCAGATGTCTTATCTTATGATAAGATTGTTGACTTGACTGGTTCTTTCAAGGTACCTATGGGATGCCGTTCGTTCCTCCAAGGATGGAAGGATGAGAATGGCGTAGAAGTTAATTCAGGTCGGATGAATCTAGGTGTTGTGACGGTTAATCTGCCTCGAATTGCTCTCGAGTCTGAGGGCGACATGAATAAGTTCTGGGAAATCTTCAACGAGCGGATGAATATCGCTGAAGATGCTCTGGTTTACCGTGTCGAACGTACTAAAGAGGCGACGCCAGCAAATGCTCCTATCCTCTATCAGTACGGTGCTTTTGGCCATCGTCTAGGTAAAGAAGAAAGTGTTGACCAGCTCTTTAAGAATCGCCGTGCGACAGTTTCGCTGGGTTACATCGGTTTGTATGAAGTAGCGACAGTTTTCTTTGGTAATAGCTGGGAACACAATCCAGAAGCCAAGGAATTCACGCTAGATATCATTCGTGATATGAAACGCCGTGTAGAAGAGTGGTCTGACCAATATGGCTATCATTTCTCTATCTACTCAACACCGTCTGAAAGTTTGACAGACCGTTTCTGCCGACTAGATACAGAGAAGTTTGGCTCTATTCCTGATATCACAGACAAGGAATACTACACCAATTCTTTCCATTATGATGTTCGTAAAAATCCAACACCGTTTGAAAAATTAGACTTTGAGAAAGTCTATCCAGAAGCAGGTGCGTCAGGTGGTTTTATCCATTATTGTGAGTATCCAGTCCTCCAGCAAAATCCAAAAGCCTTGGAAGCTGTCTGGGATTATGCCTATGATCGTGTGGGCTATCTAGGAACCAATACTCCGATTGATCGTTGCTACAAGTGTGACTTTGAAGGGGATTTTGAACCAACTGAAAGAGGATTTGCTTGTCCAAACTGTGGCAATAGCGACCCTAAAACGGTGGATGTGGTCAAACGAACTTGTGGCTACCTAGGCAATCCTCAAGCGCGTCCGATGGTTAATGGACGTCACAAGGAAATCGCTGCGCGTGTCAAACACATGAATGGTTCAACGATTAAAATAGCTGGCCATCAAGTAACAAATTAGAAAGAAATGAAATGGGAAAATATCAATTAGATGATAAAGGGCGCGCACAAGTGACCCGTTATCACGAGAAACACTCTAAAGGTGGAGCTGGTAAGAAAGAACGCTTGCTCAACCTCAGAGAACAATTTTTAAACAAGAATAAGAAAAAATAAAAGTGAGAGTCAACTCTCGCTTTTCTCATAGTGGGAGGTAAGGATGGAACTACGTAGACCAAGACTAGCAGATAAGAAAGCTATTATAGACATGATGGCAGAGTTTGAGCAGACCCAATCAGCCCACGATGGGGGCTTTTGGGATACAGAGAACTTTGTGTATGAAGAGTGGTTGGAAACAAATATGCAAAAAGAGATGGGAATAAACTTGCCTGAAAATCGTGTTCCTTCTATTCAATTTGTATCATTTGATGATGTAGGTCGTGCTCTAGGATTTTTGAATCTGCGATTGAGACTGAATGAGGGTTTACTGAATTATGCTGGCCACATTGGATACTCCATCCGACCGTCTGAAAGAGGCAAAGGTTATGCTAAAGAAACTCTCAGTCAGGGTTTGCAAGTTGCTAAGGAAAAGAACATCAAGAAAGCTCTTGTGACCTGTAGCGTGAATAATCCTGCTAGCAGAGCAGTCATTCTAGCAAATGGAGGTCTCATTGAGGATGTTCGTAATGGAGTCGAGCGTTATTGGATAGAGGTAGCGAATGAATAATCCAAAACCACAAGAATGGAAAAGCGAGGAACTCAGTCAAGGGCGTATCATTGACTACAAGGCCTTTAACTTTGTCGATGGAGAAGGTGTGCGCAACTCTCTCTATGTATCGGGTTGCATGTTTCACTGCGAGGGATGTTATAATGTTGCGACTTGGTCTTTCAATGCTGGCATTCCGTACACTGCAGAGCTAGAAGAACAGATCATGGCAGATCTTGCTCAGCCCTATGTTCAAGGCTTGACTTTGTTGGGAGGAGAACCTTTTCTCAATACGGGTATTCTCTTGCCACTCGTTAAACGCATCCGAAAGGAATTGCCAGAAAAAGATATCTGGTCCTGGACGGGCTACACTTGGGAAGAAATGATGCTGGAGACCCCAGATAAGTTGGAACTCTTATCACTGATTGACATTCTTGTTGATGGACGGTATGATCGAACTAAGAGAAATCTCATGCTCCAGTTTCGTGGTTCGTCCAATCAACGAATTATCGATGTGCAAAAATCCCTCAAAAGTGGGCAAGTAGTAATTTGGGACAAACTCAATGACGGAAAAGAAAGCTATGAACAGGTGAAGAGAGAGTAACTTTCTTCCATAAAATACTTAAATAAATGACCTGTCAAAAAAGAAAACATTTTCATGTTAAAAATTTTAAAAAACAGCAACAAATCCCTTGCAATCGCAGGGGCTTTGTGTTATTCTATTATGGTGCTGTAAATTACAGCTTTAGCTTTGATGCAAGAGGTTGCGACACGCTCGGTTGCATTGCCACGCAACGCCGCGTCGGTTTTCTTGTGGAGCTAGCCTATTATCTTAAATAGACGAAAAGGAGAAAAAGATGGCAAACAAAAAAATCCGTATCCGTTTGAAAGCTTACGAACACCGTACGCTTGACACAGCGGCTGCAAAAATCGTAGAATCAGCTACTCGTACAGGTGCACAAGTTGCGGGTCCAATCCCACTTCCAACTGAACGTAGCCTCTACACAATTATTCGTGCGACTCACAAATACAAAGACTCTCGCGAACAATTTGAAATGCGTACACACAAACGTTTGATCGATATCGTTAACCCAACTCAAAAAACAGTTGATGCGTTGATGAAATTGGATCTTCCAAGTGGTGTAAACGTAGAAATCAAACTTTAATCTAAAGCTTGATACCTTGAGCATAAAAAACGCTCGTTAAAAACTTTTTGAATAAAAAATATAGAAAAGGAACTATTTTCTCATGACAAAAGGAATCTTAGGGAAAAAAGTGGGAATGACTCAAATCTTCACTGAAGCTGGCGAATTGATCCCTGTAACAGTTATTGAAGCAACTCCAAACGTTGTTCTTCAAGTTAAAACTGTTGAAACAGACGGATACAACGCTATCCAAGTTGGTTTCGATGACAAACGCGAAGTATTGAGCAACAAACCTGCTAAAGGACATGTAGCGAAAGCTAACACGGCTCCTAAGCGCTTCATTCGTGAATTCAAAAACGTTGAAGGCTTGGAAGTTGGTGCTGAAATCACAGTTGAAACATTCGCAGCTGGAGACGTTGTTGACGTAACTGGTACTTCTAAAGGTAAAGGTTTCCAAGGTGTTATCAAACGCCACGGACAATCACGTGGACCAATGGCTCACGGTTCTCGTTACCACCGTCGTCCAGGTTCAATGGGACCTGTTGCACCTAACCGTGTATTCAAAGGTAAAAACCTTGCAGGACGTATGGGTGGCGACCGTGTAACAATTCAAAACCTTGAAGTTGTACAAGTTGTTCCAGAAAAGAACGTTATCCTTATCAAAGGTAACGTACCAGGTGCTAAGAAATCTCTTATCACTATCAAATCAGCAGTTAAAGCTGGTAAATAATAAAGAAAGGGGAAATCAGTCACAATGGCAAACGTAACATTATTTGACCAAACTGGTAAAGAAGCTGGCCAAGTTGTTCTTAACGATGCAGTATTTGGTATCGAACCAAATGAATCAGTTGTGTTTGATGTGATCATCAGCCAACGCGCAAGCCTTCGTCAAGGAACACACGCTGTTAAAAACCGCTCTGCAGTATCAGGTGGTGGACGCAAACCATGGCGTCAAAAAGGAACTGGACGTGCTCGTCAAGGTTCTATCCGCTCACCACAATGGCGTGGTGGTGGTGTTGTCTTCGGACCAACTCCACGTTCATACGGCTACAAACTTCCACAAAAAGTTCGTCGCCTAGCTCTTAAATCAGTTTACTCTGAAAAAGTTGCTGAAAACAAATTCGTAGCTGTAGACGCTCTTTCATTTACAGCTCCAAAAACTGCTGAATTTGCAAAAGTTCTTGCAGCATTGAGCATCGATTCTAAAGTTCTTGTTATCCTTGAAGAAGGAAATGAATTCGCAGCTCTTTCAGCTCGTAACCTTCCAAACGTGAAAGTTGCAACTGCTACAACTGCAAGTGTTCTTGACATCGCAAATAGCGACAAACTTCTTGTCACACAAGCAGCTATCTCTAAAATCGAGGAGGTTCTTGCATAATGAATTTGTATGATGTTATCAAAAAACCTGTAATCACTGAAAGCTCAATGGCTCAACTTGAAGCAGGGAAATATGTATTTGAAGTTGACACTCGTGCACACAAACTTTTGATTAAGCAAGCTGTTGAAGCTGCTTTCGAAGGTGTTAAAGTTGCCAACGTTAACACAATCAACGTAAAACCAAAAGCTAAACGTGTTGGACGTTATACTGGTTTTACTAACAAAACTAAAAAAGCTATCATCACACTTACAGCTGATTCAAAAGCAATCGAGTTGTTTGCTGCTGAAGCTGAATAATCTAAGGAGGAAATATCGTGGGAATTCGTGTTTATAAACCAACAACAAACGGTCGCCGTAATATGACTTCTTTGGATTTCGCTGAAATCACAACAAGCACTCCTGAAAAATCATTGCTTGTTGCATTGAAGAGCAAGGCTGGTCGTAACAACAACGGTCGTATCACTGTTCGTCACCAAGGTGGTGGACACAAACGTTTCTACCGTTTGGTTGACTTCAAACGTAACAAAGACAACGTTGAAGCAGTTGTTAAAACTATCGAGTACGATCCAAACCGTTCTGCAAACATCGCTCTTGTACACTACACTGACGGTGTGAAAGCATACATCATCGCTCCAAAAGGTCTTGAAGTAGGTCAACGTATCGTTTCAGGTCCAGAAGCAGATATCAAAGTCGGAAACGCTCTTCCACTTGCTAACATCCCAGTTGGTACTTTGATCCACAACATCGAGTTGAAACCAGGTCGTGGTGGTGAATTGGTACGTGCTGCTGGAGCATCTGCTCAAGTTTTGGGTTCTGAAGGTAAATACGTACTTGTTCGTCTTCAATCAGGTGAAGTTCGTATGATTCTTGGAACTTGCCGTGCTACAGTTGGTGTTGTCGGAAACGAACAACATGGACTTGTAAACCTTGGTAAAGCAGGACGTAGCCGTTGGAAAGGTATCCGCCCAACAGTTCGTGGTTCTGTAATGAACCCTAACGATCACCCACACGGTGGTGGTGAAGGTAAAGCACCAGTTGGTCGTAAAGCACCATCTACACCATGGGGCAAACCTGCTCTTGGTCTTAAAACTCGTAACAAGAAAGCGAAATCTGACAAACTTATCGTTCGTCGTCGCAACGAGAAATAATATTAAACTAGTCGTTTAAGCAACTAGTAAATCCGCCAGCTCGGTAGCGCTCCATGTGAGCGCAAGCCGCTGTGGTACAACATTTAAAGGAGAAAATATAAAAATGGGACGCAGTCTTAAAAAAGGACCTTTCGTCGATGAGCATTTGATGAAAAAAGTTGAAGCTCAAGCTAACGACGAAAAGAAAAAAGTTATTAAAACTTGGTCACGTCGTTCAACGATCTTCCCAAGTTTCATTGGTTACACTATTGCAGTTTATGACGGACGTAAACACGTACCTGTTTACATCCAAGAAGACATGGTAGGTCACAAACTTGGTGAATTTGCACCAACTCGTACTTACAAAGGTCACGCTGCAGACGACAAGAAAACACGTAGAAAATAAGGAGAACATAAATGGCAGAAATTACTTCAGCTAAAGCAATGGCTCGTACAGTACGTGTTTCACCTCGTAAATCACGTCTTGTTCTTGATAACATCCGTGGCAAAAGCGTAGCCGATGCAATCGCAATCTTGACATTCACTCCAAACAAAGCTGCTGAAATCATCTTGAAAGTTTTGAACTCAGCTGTAGCTAACGCTGAAAACAACTTTGGTTTGGATAAAGCTAACTTGGTAGTATCTGAAGCATTCGCAAACGAAGGACCAACTATGAAACGTTTCCGTCCACGTGCGAAAGGTTCAGCTTCACCAATCAACAAACGTACAGCTCACATCACTGTAGCTGTTGCAGAAAAATAAGGAGGTAAAATCGTGGGTCAAAAAGTACATCCAATTGGTATGCGTGTCGGCATCATCCGTGATTGGGATGCCAAATGGTATGCTGAAAAAGAATACGCGGATTACCTTCATGAAGATCTTGCAATCCGTAAATTCGTTCAAAAAGAACTTGCTGACGCAGCAGTTTCAACTATTGAAATCGAACGCGCAGTAAACAAAGTTAACGTTTCACTTCACACTGCTAAACCAGGTATGGTTATCGGTAAAGGTGGTGCTAACGTTGATGCACTCCGTGCAAAACTTAACAAATTGACTGGAAAACAAGTACACATCAACATCATCGAAATCAAACAACCTGATTTGGATGCTCACCTTGTAGGTGAAGGAATTGCTCGTCAATTGGAGCAACGTGTTGCTTTCCGTCGTGCACAAAAACAAGCAATCCAACGTGCAATGCGTGCTGGAGCTAAAGGAATCAAAACTCAAGTATCAGGTCGTTTGAACGGTGCAGATATCGCCCGTGCTGAAGGATACTCTGAAGGAACTGTTCCACTTCACACACTTCGTGCAGATATCGATTACGCTTGGGAAGAAGCAGATACTACATACGGTAAACTTGGTGTTAAAGTATGGATCTACCGTGGTGAAGTTCTTCCAGCTCGCAAAAACACTAAAGGAGGTAAATAACCAATGTTAGTACCTAAACGTGTTAAACACCGTCGTGAATTCCGTGGAAAAATGCGCGGTGAAGCAAAAGGTGGAAAAGAAGTAGCATTCGGTGAATACGGTCTTCAAGCTACAACTAGCCACTGGATCACTAACCGCCAAATCGAAGCTGCTCGTATCGCCATGACTCGTTACATGAAACGTGGTGGTAAAGTTTGGATTAAAATCTTCCCACACAAATCATACACTGCTAAAGCTATCGGTGTGCGTATGGGATCTGGTAAAGGGGCACCTGAAGGTTGGGTAGCACCAGTTAAACGTGGTAAAGTGATGTTCGAAATCGCTGGTGTATCTGAAGAGATTGCACGCGAAGCGCTTCGTCTTGCTAGCCACAAATTGCCAGTTAAATGTAAATTCGTAAAACGTGAAGCAGAATAAGGAGAAGGCATGAAACTTAATGAAGTAAAAGAATTTGTTAAAGAACTTCGTGGTCTTTCTCAAGAAGAACTCGCGAAGCGCGAAAACGAATTGAAAAAAGAATTGTTTGAACTTCGTTTCCAAGCTGCTACTGGTCAATTGGAACAAACAGCTCGCTTGAAAGAAGTTAAAAAACAAATCGCTCGTATCAAAACAGTTCAATCTGAAGCGAAATAATAGACTAGGGAAGGAGAAATTTCAATGGAACGCAATAATCGTAAAGTTCTTGTTGGACGTGTTGTATCTGACAAAATGGACAAGACAATCACAGTTGTAGTTGAAACAAAACGTAACCACCCAGTCTATGGTAAACGTATTAACTACTCTAAAAAATACAAAGCTCATGATGAAAACAATGTTGCCAAAGAAGGCGATATCGTACGTATCATGGAAACTCGTCCGCTTTCAGCTACAAAACGTTTCCGTCTTGTAGAAGTTGTTGAAGAAGCGGTCATCATCTAATCAAACCTGAAAGGAGAAAACTGAAATGATTCAAACAGAAACTCGTTTGAAAGTCGCAGACAACAGCGGTGCTCGCGAAATCTTGACTATCAAAGTTCTTGGTGGTTCAGGACGTAAATTTGCAAACATCGGTGATGTTATCGTGGCATCTGTAAAACAAGCTACTCCTGGTGGTGCGGTTAAAAAAGGTGACGTTGTTAAAGCAGTTATCGTTCGTACTAAATCAGGTGCTCGTCGTGCTGATGGTTCATACATCAAATTTGACGAAAACGCAGCAGTTATCATCCGTGAAGACAAAACTCCTCGCGGAACACGTATCTTTGGCCCAGTTGCACGTGAATTGCGTGAAGGTGGCTTCATGAAGATCGTGTCACTTGCTCCAGAAGTACTTTAATTTTTAGAAACAAACTAGTCCCCTGGATTTACCTCCAGGGTGCCCTTATGGGCGTAAGAAAAATCAAGGAGAAACCTAATGTTTGTAAAAAAAGGCGACAAAGTTCGCGTAATCGCTGGTAAAGATAAGGGAACAGAAGCTGTTGTCCTTACTGCCCTTCCAAAAGTAAACAAAGTTATCGTTGAAGGTGTTAACATCGTTAAGAAACACCAACGTCCAACTAACGAACTTCCTCAAGGTGGTATCATCGAGAAAGAAGCAGCTATCCACGTATCAAACGTTCAAGTATTGGACAAAAATGGTGTAGCTGGTCGTGTTGGTTACAAATTTGTAGACGGTAAAAAAGTTCGCTACAACAAAAAATCAGGCGAAGTGCTTGATTAATCACGAAGGAAAGGAGAAGTATAATGGCAAATCGTTTAAAAGAAAAATATCTTAATGAAGTAGTTCCTGCTTTGACAGAACAATTCAACTACTCATCAGTGATGGCTGTGCCTAAAGTAGATAAGATCGTTTTGAACATGGGTGTTGGTGAAGCTGTATCAAACGCTAAAAGTCTTGAAAAAGCTGCTGAAGAATTGGCACTTATCTCAGGTCAAAAACCACTTATCACTAAAGCTAAAAAATCAATCGCCGGCTTCCGTCTTCGTGAAGGTGTTGCGATCGGTGCAAAAGTTACCCTTCGTGGTGAACGTATGTACGAATTCTTGGATAAATTGGTTTCAGTTTCACTTCCACGTGTACGTGACTTCCACGGTGTTCCAACAAAATCATTTGACGGACGCGGGAACTACACACTTGGTGTGAAAGAACAATTGATCTTCCCAGAAATCAACTTCGATGACGTTGACAAAACTCGTGGTCTTGACATCGTTATCGTAACAACTGCTAACACTGACGAAGAGTCACGTGCATTGCTTACAGGCCTTGGAATGCCTTTTGCAAAATAATATAGGAGGTAAATCTAATGGCTAAAAAATCAATGATTGCTAAGAACAAACGTCCAGCGAAGTTCTCTACTCAAGCTTATACTCGTTGTGAAAAATGTGGTCGTCCACATTCAGTTTACCGCAAATTTAAACTTTGCCGTGTTTGCTTCCGTGAATTAGCTTACAAAGGACAAATCCCTGGTGTAACAAAAGCATCTTGGTAATTTAAGATATCAAGGGCGTCAAAACTCCAAGTGAAAATGGGAAACTTGACGAAGAAACTGAAGTTTCTAGGAAAGTTTGTCTTTTTCACACAGAGTTTAGCCCGGGTTCAGTTGGGCTTTCCAATTTGAACACGAGCTACAGCTTTGGCAAAAAAGACCAATTCGCTTTGGAGCATCGCTCCTGCATCAAATTGCCTATTTTTGCTCTTGCTGTTACGCTCTTTGTATCATGTATTAACTAGCAAGTGCAACTTGCAAACTACTAGTAAGAGGAGAAAAATAAAATGGTTATGACTGACCCAATCGCAGACTTTCTAACTCGTATTCGTAACGCTAACCAAGCTAAACACGAAGTACTTGAAGTACCTGCATCAAACATCAAAAAAGGGATTGCTGAAATCCTTAAACGCGAAGGTTTTGTAAAAAACGTTGAAATCATCGAAGATGACAAACAAGGCATCATCCGTGTATTCCTTAAATACGGACCAAACGGTGAAAAAGTTATCACTAACTTGAAACGTGTTTCTAAACCAGGACTTCGTGTCTATAAAAAACGTGAAGACCTTCCAAAAGTTCTTAACGGACTTGGAATTGCTATCCTTTCAACTTCTGAAGGTTTGCTTACTGATAAAGAAGCACGCCAAAAGAATGTTGGTGGAGAAGTTATCGCTTACGTTTGGTAATATTTAGCTCCCAATTTCTTTGTGACTCTTCGTTATCGTCTCTTGCCTAACCCAAAGTTATGCCTGCGAGACGATGCCTAGATTCACTTTGAAATTGAAACCTTAAATCGAGAAATCGATTTAGCCCCCGTGAAAACTGGCCGTTATGGCCTGACAATTTAACAGGAGAAAATAAACATGTCACGTATTGGTAATAAAGTTATCGTGTTGCCTGCTGGTGTTGAAATCACTAACAATGACAACGTTGTAACTGTAAAAGGACCTAAAGGAGAACTTACTCGTGAGTTCTCAAAAGATATTGAAATCCGTGTGGAAGGTACTGAAGTAACTCTTCACCGTCCAAACGATTCAAAAGAAATGAAAACTATCCACGGAACTACTCGTGCCCTTTTGAACAACATGGTTGTTGGTGTATCAGAAGGATTCAAGAAAGAACTTGAAATGCGCGGGGTTGGTTACCGTGCACAACTTCAAGGATCTAAACTTGTTTTGGCTGTTGGTAAATCTCATCCAGACGAAGTTGAAGCTCCAGAAGGAATTACTTTTGAACTTCCAAACCCAACAACAATCGTTGTTAGCGGAATTTCAAAAGAAGTAGTTGGTCAAACAGCTGCTTACGTACGTAGCCTTCGTTCACCAGAACCATATAAAGGTAAAGGTATCCGTTACGTTGGTGAATTCGTTCGCCGTAAAGAAGGTAAAACAGGTAAATAAAGTTGAGTGGTTGATTTTCAACCACCAACCTATTTTCCAACTTTGTGCATAGCACACGATTTAAAACTAAAGAGGTGAAAACTGTGATTTCAAAACCAGATAAAAACAAACTCCGCCAAAAACGCCACCGTCGCGTTCGCGGAAAACTCTCTGGAACTGCTGATCGCCCACGTTTGAACGTATTCCGTTCTAATACAGGCATCTACGCTCAAGTGATTGATGACGTAGCGGGTGTAACGCTCGCAAGTGCTTCAACTCTTGACAAAGAAGTTTCAAAAGGAACTAAAACTGAACAAGCCGTTGCTGTCGGTAAACTCGTTGCAGAACGTGCAAACGCTAAAGGTATTTCAGAAGTGGTGTTCGACCGCGGTGGATATCTATATCACGGACGTGTGAAAGCTTTGGCTGATGCAGCTCGTGAAAACGGATTGAAATTCTAATAGGAGGACACTAGAAAATGGCATTTAAAGACAATGCAGTTGAATTAGAAGAACGCGTAGTTGCTGTCAACCGTGTTACAAAAGTTGTTAAAGGTGGACGTCGTCTTCGTTTCGCAGCTCTTGTTGTTGTTGGTGACCACAACGGTCGCGTAGGATTTGGTACTGGTAAAGCTCAAGAAGTTCCAGAAGCAATCCGTAAAGCAGTAGACGATGCTAAGAAAAACTTGATCGAAGTTCCTATGGTTGGAACAACAATCCCACACGAAGTTCTTTCAGAATTCGGTGGAGCTAAAGTATTGTTGAAACCTGCTGTAGAAGGTTCTGGAGTTGCCGCTGGTGGTGCAGTTCGTGCCGTTGTGGAATTGGCAGGTGTGGCAGATATTACATCTAAATCACTTGGTTCTAACACTCCAATCAACATTGTTCGTGCAACTGTTGAAGGTTTGAAACAATTGAAACGCGCTGAAGAAGTTGCTGCCCTTCGTGGTATTTCAGTTTCTGATTTGGCATAAGAAAGGGGATAAAATGGCTCAAATTAAAATTACTTTGACTAAGTCTCCAATCGGACGCATTCCATCACAACGTAAAACTGTTGTAGCACTTGGACTTGGCAAATTGAACAGCTCTGTTATTAAAGAAGATAACGCTGCTATCCGTGGTATGATTACTGCAGTATCTCACTTGGTAACAGTTGAAGAAGTAAACTAATGAATTTTTAGGGGATGTGCACTATACCATCCCCTAAAACTAGATATAGTCATCTATGATGACGTCGTATAGGCGAGTTGATGGGGGAGACAACCTTTTCTCCCTTATCGGCGCTAGCATTTTACAAAAGAGGAGAAAATAAAAATGAAACTTCATGAATTGAAACCTGCAGAAGGTTCTCGTAAAGTACGTAACCGCGTTGGTCGTGGTACTTCATCAGGTAACGGTAAAACATCTGGTCGTGGTCAAAAAGGTCAAAAAGCTCGTAGTGGTGGCGGAGTTCGCCTTGGTTTTGAAGGTGGACAAACTCCATTGTTCCGTCGTCTTCCAAAACGTGGATTCACTAACATCAACGCTAAAGAATACGCAATTGTGAACCTTGACCAATTGAACGTCTTTGAAGATGGTGCTGAAGTTACTCCAGTTGTTCTTATCGAAGCAGGAATTGTTAAAGCTGAAAAATCAGGTATTAAAATTCTTGGTAACGGTGAGTTGACTAAGAAATTGACTGTGAAAGCAGCTAAATTCTCTAAATCAGCTGAAGAAGCTATCACTGCTAAAGGTGGTTCAGTAGAAGTCATCTAAGAGAGGTGACCTATGTTTTTTAGATTATTAAGAGAAGCTCTTAAAGTCAAGCAGGTTCGATCAAAAATTTTATTTACAATTTTTATCGTTTTGGTCTTTCGTATCGGAACTAGCATTACAGTTCCTGGTGTGAATGCCAATAGCTTGAATGCTTTAAGTGGATTATCCTTCTTAAACATGTTGAGCTTAGTCTCAGGGAATGCCATGAAAAACTTCTCAGTTTTTGCTCTTGGTGTTAGTCCCTACATTACGGCCTCTATCGTTGTCCAACTCTTGCAAATGGATATTTTACCCAAATTTGTAGAGTGGGGTAAACAAGGGGAAGTAGGTCGAAGAAAATTAAATCAAGCTACTCGTTATATTGCTCTAGTTTTAGCCTTTGTGCAATCTATCGGGATTACCGCTGGTTTTAATACTTTGGCTGGAGCTCAATTGTTGAAAACAGCTCTTACACCACAAGTCTTTATCATGATTGGTATCATCTTAACAGCTGGTAGCATGATTGTGACTTGGTTGGGAGAGCAAATTACAGATAAGGGATACGGAAATGGTGTTTCTATGATTATCTTTGCCGGGATTGTTGCCTCAATTCCAGAGATGATTCAGGGAATTTATGTAGACTACTTTGTTAACGTTCCAAGTAGCCGTATCAACTCATCTATCATTTTCGTAATCATCTTGATTATTACTGTATTGTTGATCATTTACTTTACAACTTATGTTCAACAAGCAGAATACAAAATTCCAATCCAATATACAAAGGTTGCACAAGGTGCTCCATCTAGCTCTTACCTTCCATTGAAGGTAAACCCTGCTGGAGTTATCCCTGTTATCTTCGCAAGTTCGATTACTGCAGCGCCTGCGGCTATTCTTCAGTTTTTGAGCGCTACAGGCCATGATTGGGCTTGGGTAAGAACAGCACAAGAAATGCTGGCAACAACTTCACCAACGGGTATTGCCATGTATGCTTTGTTGATTATTCTCTTTACATTCTTCTACACGTTTGTACAGATTAATCCTGAAAAAGCAGCAGAGAACCTACAAAAGAGCGGTGCCTATATCCACGGAGTTCGTCCTGGTAAAGGTACAGAAGAATATATGTCTAAACTTCTTCGTCGTCTTGCAACGGTTGGTTCCCTCTTTCTTGGTGTGATTTCTATTTTACCGATTGTAGCAAAAGATGTCTTTGGACTTTCAGAAGCGGTTGCTTTTGGAGGAACCAGTCTTTTGATCATTATCTCTACAGGTATTGAAGGAATCAAACAATTGGAAGGTTACCTATTGAAACGTAAGTATGTTGGTTTCATGGATAGAACAGAATAAAAGTATTTACTGAATCAGTAAATACTGAGGGAGTGGAGGTTTAAACTCTGACATTTGTGAGAGTTTGGTCTCCCCTCTTCTATTTTGTTTTTAAATAGGGGTGAAAAGACTTTTTGCTTCTATTTAAAAATAAAATAAGGAGATCAAATCATGAATCTTTTGATTATGGGCTTACCTGGTGCAGGTAAGGGAACTCAAGCAGCAAAAATTGTAGAACAATTCCATGTTGCACATATCTCAACAGGTGATATGTTCCGCGCTGCAATGGCAAATCAAACTGAAATGGGTGTTCTTGCTAAGTCATACATTGACAAGGGTGAATTGGTTCCTGATGAAGTTACAAATGGAATCGTAAAAGAACGTCTTTCACAAGATGATATTAAAGAAACAGGATTCTTGTTGGATGGTTACCCACGTACAATCGAACAAGCTCATGCCTTGGACAAAACATTGGCTGAACTTGGCATTGAACTAGAAGGTGTCATCAACATTGAAGTGAATCCAGATAGCCTTTTGGATCGTTTGAGTGGTCGTATCATCCACCGCGTAACTGGAGAAACTTTCCACAAGGTCTTTAACCCACCAGTTGACTATAAAGAAGAAGATTACTACCAACGTGAAGATGATAAGCCTGAGACAGTAAAACGTCGTTTGGATGTTAATATTGCTCAAGGAGAACCAATCATTGCTCACTATCGTGCCAAAGGTTTGGTTCATGACATCGAAGGTAATCAAGATATCAATGATGTCTTCTCAGATATCGAAAAAGTATTGACAAATTTGAAATAAAGCGTTTTTCACACTTGCAAAAATCCGCTACAAATGTTATACTGAGATAGTCTGACTTATAATTGTTGTCTCTGTGTCTAGAGGCATCGAATCGAAATTTATGGAGGTGCTTTTGCGTGGCAAAAGACGATGTGATTGAAGTTGAAGGCAAAGTAGTTGATACAATGCCGAATGCAATGTTTACGGTTGAACTTGAAAATGGACATCAGATTTTAGCAACAGTTTCTGGTAAAATTCGTAAAAACTATATTCGTATTTTAGCGGGAGATCGTGTTACTGTCGAAATGAGTCCATATGACTTGACACGTGGACGTATCACTTACCGCTTTAAATAATCGAAAAACTTGGAGGGATAAGAAATGAAAGTAAGACCATCGGTCAAACCAATTTGCGAATACTGTAAAGTTATTCGTCGTAATGGTCGTGTTATGGTAATTTGCCCAGCAAATCCAAAACACAAACAACGTCAAGGATAAGATAGAAAGGAGAAAACATGGCTCGTATTGCTGGAGTTGACATTCCAAATGACAAACGCGTAGTAATCTCATTGACTTATGTTTATGGTATCGGACTTGCAACATCTAAGAAAATTTTGGCTGCTGCTGGAATCTCAGAAGATGTTCGTGTACGTGATCTTACATCAGATCAAGAAGATGCTATCCGTCGTGAAGTGGATGCAATCAAAGTTGAAGGTGACCTTCGTCGTGAAGTAAACTTGAACATCAAACGTTTGATGGAAATCGGTTCATACCGTGGTATCCGTCACCGTCGTGGACTTCCTGTCCGTGGACAAAACACTAAAAACAACGCTCGCACTCGTAAAGGTAAAGCTGTTGCGATTGCTGGTAAGAAAAAATAATATAGGAGGTAAAAGTCTTGGCTAAACCAACACGTAAACGTCGTGTGAAAAAGAATATCGAATCTGGTATTGCTCATATTCACGCTACATTTAATAACACTATTGTTATGATTACTGATGTGCATGGTAATGCAATTGCTTGGTCATCAGCTGGTGCTCTTGGTTTCAAAGGTTCTCGTAAATCTACACCATTCGCTGCTCAAATGGCTTCTGAAGCTGCTGCTAAATCTGCACAAGAACACGGTCTTAAATCAGTTGAAGTTACTGTAAAAGGTCCAGGTTCTGGTCGTGAGTCAGCTATTCGTGCGCTTGCTGCCGCTGGTCTTGAAGTAACAGCAATTCGTGATGTGACTCCAGTGCCACACAATGGTGCTCGTCCTCCAAAACGTCGCCGTGTATAATCATCGCATTACACTGCTTTTCGTTTAAGAGGGAGTAACTAAATGATCGAGTTTGAAAAACCAAATATAACAAAAATTGATGAAAATAAAGATTATGGCAAGTTTGTAATCGAACCACTTGAACGTGGCTACGGTACAACTCTTGGTAACTCTCTTCGTCGTGTACTTCTAGCTTCTCTACCAGGAGCAGCTGTGACATCTATCAATATTGATGGTGTGTTACATGAGTTTGACACAGTTCCAGGTGTTCGTGAAGACGTGATGCAAATCATTCTGAACATTAAAGGAATTGCAGTGAAATCGTACGTTGAAGACGAAAAAATCATCGAACTAGATGTTGAAGGTCCTGCTGAAGTAACAGCTGGTGACATTTTGACAGATAGCGATATTGAAATTGTAAATCCAGATCATTATCTCTTTACAATCGGTGAAGGTTCTTCGCTAAAAGCGACTATGACTGTTAACAGTGGTCGTGGATATGTACCTGCTGATGAAAATAAAAAAGATAATGCACCAGTTGGGACACTTGCTGTAGATTCTATTTATACACCAGTTACCAAAGTCAACTATCAAGTGGAACCTGCTCGTGTAGGTAGCAATGATGGATTTGACAAATTAACCCTTGAAATCTTGACAAATGGAACAATTATTCCAGAAGATGCTTTAGGGCTTTCAGCACGTATTTTGACAGAACATCTTGATTTGTTTACAAATCTTACTGAGATTGCTAAGTCAACTGAAGTGATGAAAGAAGCTGATACTGAATCTGACGACCGTATTTTGGATCGTACGATTGAGGAACTGGATTTGTCTGTGCGTTCATACAACTGTTTGAAACGTGCCGGTATCAATACTGTGCATGATTTGACAGAAAAATCTGAAGCAGAGATGATGAAAGTACGAAATCTTGGACGCAAGAGTTTGGAAGAAGTGAAACTCAAACTCATTGATTTGGGTCTTGGATTAAAAGATAAATAAAGGAGGAATACATGGCTTACCGTAAACTAGGACGCACTAGCTCACAACGTAAAGCAATGCTTCGCGATTTGACAACTGACCTTTTGATCAACGAATCAATCGTGACAACTGAAGCTCGTGCTAAAGAAATCCGTAAAACTGTTGAAAAAATGATTACTCTAGGTAAACGTGGTGATTTGCATGCACGTCGTCAAGCAGCTGCTTTCGTACGTAATGAAATCGCATCTGAAAACTATGATGAAGCAACTGATAAGTACACTTCTACTACAGCACTTCAAAAATTGTTCTCAGAAATCGCACCTCGTTATGCTGAACGTAACGGTGGATACACTCGTATCCTTAAAACTGAACCACGTCGTGGTGATGCAGCGCCAATGGCGATCATCGAATTAGTATAAAATCATCAATTTTGTTGAGTGTTATGATGATGGAGTCTTGTGCTCTTAGTCTAGCTCTGGTCTACCGCTAGGATTTCGGTCCTAGCGGGAACACTCATCATAAGTTGGGATAGTAGACGCTTGTTTACGAAATTGTTTTTTGCTTAAGAACAACTTCGTAAGCAGGCGTTTTTGAGTATTTTAGTTAGAATTATGCTATACTATTTGAAAAGAATCCTGTTTAATGTTCAGGTTTCCTATTAAAAGAAGAATTGGAGTTTGCTTATGAAAGCGATTATAACTGTTGTTGGTAAAGATAAATCTGGCATTGTTGCAGGTGTTTCTGGCAAAATTGCAGAATTAGGATTGAATATTGACGATATCTCTCAAACTGTCTTGGATGAATATTTCACGATGATGGCTGTCGTCTCTAGTGATGAAAAGCAAGATTTTACCTATCTTCGTAATGAATTTGAAGCTTTTGGGCAAATTTTGAATGTGAAAATCAACATTCAGAGTGCAGCGATTTTCGAAGCTATGTATAATATCTAGGAGGTTATCATGGATATTAGACAAGTTACTGAAACCATCTCCATGATTGAGGAGCAAAACTTCGATATCAGAACTATTACCATGGGGATTTCCCTTTTGGACTGTATCGATCCGGATATCAATCGTGCTGCGGAGAAAATTTATCAAAAGATTACGACCAAGGCGGCTAATTTAGTGGCTGTTGGCGATGAGATTGCAGCTGAGTTGGGAATTCCTATCGTTAATAAGCGTGTATCGGTGACTCCTATTGCTCTGATTGGGGCAGCGACAGATGCGACGGACTACGTGGTTCTGGCAAAAGCACTTGATAAGGCTGCGAAAGAAATCGGTGTGGATTTTATTGGTGGTTTCTCTGCCTTGGTACAAAAAGGTTATCAAAAGGGAGATGAGATTCTCATCAATTCTATTGCTCGCGCTTTGGCTGAAACGGACAAGGTCTGCTCGTCAGTCAATATCGGCTCAACCAAGTCTGGTATTAATATGACAGCTGTGGCAGATATGGGACGAGTTATCAAGGAAACGGCTAATCTATCAGATATGGGAGCAGCTAAGTTGGTTGTATTCGCTAATGCTGTTGAGGACAATCCATTTATGGCGGGTGCCTTTCATGGTGTTGGGGAGGCAGATGTTATCATCAATGTTGGAGTTTCTGGTCCTGGTGTGGTGAAACGTGCCTTGGAAAAAGTTCGTGGACAGAGCTTTGATGTAGTAGCCGAAACAGTTAAGAAAACTGCCTTTAAAATCACTCGTATCGGTCAATTGGTTGGTCAAATGGCCAGTGAGAGACTGGGTGTGGAGTTTGGTATTGTGGACTTGAGTTTGGCGCCAACTCCTGCGGTTGGAGATTCTGTGGCACGTGTACTTGAAGAAATGGGGCTAGAAACAGTTGGAACACACGGGACGACGGCTGCCTTGGCTCTCTTGAATGATCAAGTTAAGAAGGGCGGAGTTATGGCCTGCAACCAAGTTGGTGGTTTGTCTGGTGCCTTTATACCTGTTTCAGAGGATGAAGGAATGATTGCTGCAGTGCAAAATGGCTCTCTTAATCTGGAAAAACTAGAATCTATGACGGCTATCTGTTCCGTTGGTTTGGATATGATTGCCATTCCGGAGGATACACCTGCTGAAACCATTGCTGCTATGATTGCGGATGAAGCTGCAATTGGTGTCATTAACATGAAGACAACAGCTGTTCGTATCATTCCAAAAGGAAAAGAAGGTGATATGATTGAATTTGGTGGTCTTCTTGGTACAGCTCCAGTTATGAAGGTCAATGGGGCTTCGTCTGTTGATTTCATTTCTCGTGGGGGACAAATCCCAGCACCAATTCATAGTTTTAAAAATTAAGAAAATAGGAGAAATTTTAAGTTCTATTTAAGGTTGGATGTGTATACTATAATCATTAAATAAAGACCTCCTAATATTATTTGAAACAGATAACACTGATTTAGTTTGAATTTGATTTTCATCTAATATCTTTATTTAATGAACTCCTAAACTTTTTCATAATAATCTCCTGCAAAAGTCGCCTGTCTGGGTGGCTTTTGTTTTATCATCCATGATATAATAGAAGCAAACGGAGGACGGAAAATGGTAAAAGTACGATTGTATTTGGTACGTCATGGCAAGACCATGTTTAACACGATTGGTCGCGCGCAAGGTTGGAGCGATACTCCCTTAACAGCTGAAGGTGAGCGAGGGATTCAAGAACTAGGAATCGGTTTGCGAGAGTCTGGTTTACAGTTTGAGCGCGCTTATTCCAGTGATTCTGGTCGCACCATTCAGACAATGGGAATTATCCTTGATGAACTTGGCTTGCAGGGAAAAATCCCTTATCGCATGGACAAGCGTATCAGAGAATGGTGTTTCGGTAGCTTTGACGGAGCTTATGATGGTGATCTTTTCATGGGCATTATTCCTCGTATCTTTAATGTGGACCACGTTCACCAATTGTCTTATGCTGAACTGGCTGAGGGTTTGGTAGAGGTCGATACAGCTAGTTGGGCTGAAGGATGGGAAAAACTCAGTGGTCGAATCAAGGAAGGTTTTGAAGCGATTGCCAAAGAAATGGAAGAACAAGGTGGGGGGAACGCTCTCGTTGTCAGCCACGGAATGACCATCGGAACCATTGTTTATCTGATTAATGGTATGCATCCGCATGGTCTAGATAATGGTAGCGTGACGATACTTGAATATGAGGACGGCCAGTTTAGCGTTGAGGTTGTTGGTGACCGTAGTTACCGAGAACTAGGACGTGAGAAGATGGAGGAAACAAATAGTTAATAGAAGTTAGCTCCAAAAGGGGTCTAATTTTTTATACTGCTAAATAAGTTGGATTTGCGATTCAGTCTTTCTTGGCATCCAAGCCCAAAAGAACATTTCTCGTCTTTCAAATTCCCTCAAAAATGGTATAATAGTAACATCACAAAATTGGAGAGAGACCATGAGTTTTTACAATCATAAAGAAATTGAGCCTAAGTGGCAGGGCTACTGGGCGGAACATCATACATTTAAGACAGGAACAGATGCTTCAAAACCGAAGTTTTATGCTCTCGATATGTTCCCTTATCCGTCTGGAGCGGGTCTGCACGTAGGACACCCAGAAGGTTATACTGCAACCGATATCCTCAGCCGTTACAAACGTGCGCAAGGATACAATGTCCTTCACCCAATGGGTTGGGATGCCTTTGGATTGCCTGCGGAGCAATACGCCATGGATACAGGTAATGACCCAGCAGAATTCACAGCGGAAAATATTGCCAACTTTAAACGCCAAATCAATGCGCTTGGATTTTCTTATGACTGGGATCGTGAAGTCAATACAACAGATCCAAACTACTACAAGTGGACTCAGTGGATCTTCACCAAGCTTTACGAAAAGGGCTTGGCCTATGAAGCGGAAGTGCCAGTAAACTGGGTTGAAGAGTTGGGAACAGCCATCGCCAACGAAGAGGTTCTTCCTGATGGAACTTCTGAGCGTGGAGGCTATCCAGTTGTCCGTAAACCAATGCGCCAATGGATGCTTAAAATCACGGCCTATGCAGAGCGCTTGCTTAATGACTTGGATGAGTTGGATTGGCCAGAATCTATCAAGGACATGCAACGCAACTGGATTGGGAAATCAACTGGTGCCAATGTAACCTTCAAAGTTAAGGGAACAGACAAGGAATTCACAGTCTTTACCACTCGTCCTGATACTCTTTTCGGTGCTACTTTCACTGTCTTGGCTCCTGAGCATGATTTGGTTGACGCTATCACAAGTCCGGAGCAAGCAGAGGCTGTAGCAGACTATAAACACCAAGCTAGTCTGAAATCAGACTTAGCTCGTACAGACCTTGCCAAGGAAAAAACAGGAGTTTGGACTGGTGCTTATGCCATCAACCCTGTCAATGGCAAGGAAATTCCAATCTGGATTGCGGACTATGTTCTTGCTAGCTATGGAACAGGTGCGGTAATGGCTGTACCTGCCCATGACCAACGTGACTGGGAATTTGCCAAACAATTTGACCTTCCAATCGTAGAAGTACTTGAAGGTGGAAACGTTGAAGAAGCTGCTTACACAGAAGACGGACTTCACGTCAATTCAGACTTCCTAGATGGACTCAACAAAGAAGACGCTATTGCCAAGATTGTGGCTTGGTTGGAAGAGAAAGGCTGTGGACAAGAGAAGGTGACCTACCGTCTTCGCGACTGGCTCTTTAGTCGTCAACGTTACTGGGGTGAGCCAATTCCAATCATTCATTGGGAAGATGGAACTTCAACAGCTGTTCCTGAAAGTGAATTGCCACTTGTCTTGCCTGTAACCAAGGACATTCGCCCTTCAGGTACTGGTGAAAGTCCACTAGCTAACTTGACAGACTGGCTTGAAGTGACGCGTGAAGATGGTGTCAAGGGTCGTCGTGAAACCAACACCATGCCACAATGGGCTGGTTCAAGCTGGTACTACCTCCGCTATATTGACCCACACAATACTGAGAAATTGGCTGATGAGGACCTCCTCAAACAATGGTTGCCAGTAGATATCTACGTGGGTGGTGCGGAACATGCTGTACTTCACTTGCTTTATGCTCGCTTCTGGCACAAATTCCTTTATGACCTCGGTGTTGTTCCGACGAAAGAGCCATTCCAAAAACTCTTTAACCAAGGGATGATTTTGGGAACAAGCTACCGTGACCACCGTGGAGCACTTGTAGCGACTGACAAGGTTGAAAAACGTGATGGCTCCTTCTTCCATGTGGAAACAGGGGAAGAGTTGGAGCAAGCACCAGCCAAGATGTCTAAATCCCTCAAGAACGTTGTTAATCCAGACGATGTGGTGGAACAATACGGTGCCGACACCCTTCGTGTCTATGAAATGTTCATGGGGCCACTTGATGCTTCAATTGCTTGGTCAGAAGAAGGTCTGGAAGGAAGCCGTAAGTTCCTTGACCGTGTTTACCGTTTGATTACAAGTAAAGAAATCACTGCGGAAAACAATGGTGCTCTTGACAAGGTTTATAACGAAACCGTTAAATCTGTCACTGAGCAAATCGAATCCATGAAATTCAACACAGCTATTGCCCAACTTATGGTCTTTGTCAACGCCGCTAACAAGGAAGAAAAACTTTATGTAGACTATGCAAAAGGCTTTATTCAATTGATTGCCCCATTTGCACCTCACTTGGCAGAAGAACTCTGGCAAACAGTTGCAGCAACAGGTGAATCAATTTCTTATGTAGCTTGGCCAACCTGGGACGAAAGCAAATTGGTTGAAGACGAAATCGAAATCGTCGTCCAAATCAAAGGAAAAGTTCGTGCCAAACTCATGGTTGCTAAAGACTTGTCACGTGAAGAATTGCAAGAAATTGCTCTAGCGGATGAAAAAGTCAAAGCAGAGATTGACGGTAAGGAAATCGTGAAAGTGATTGCGGTACCGAATAAATTGGTTAATATTGTTGTGAAATAACCAAATTATTTGCTGATTTCCAACCTCAAACAGTTTCCCAAACTGTTTGAGCCAACTAAACTCGTTAATATCGTTGTGAAATAAGATAGGAATCCTTCAGAGTAGAATCTGGAGGATTTTTTGAATCTTCTTATGAAAGTATGATATACTATGGGCAACTATAAAGTTTGAAAAGCGAAACAAGGAGAAAGCTATGCCAGTAAATGAATATGGTCAGATGATTGGGGAGTCAATGGAAGGTTACACACCTGGTGAATTGCCTGCTATTGATCTCTTAGAAGGGCGTTATACTCGGATAGAGGCTCTTTCGGTGGAAAAGCATGCGGAAGATTTATTAGATGTTTATGGTCCAGATACTCCTCGAGAGATGTGGACCTACCTCTTTCAGGAGTCAGTGGCGGATATGGAGGAGCTGGTTGCCGTTTTAAATCAGATGTTGGCTCGTAAGGATCGCTTTTACTATGCAATTATAGACAAGGAAACTGGTAAGGCTTTGGGAACATTTTCTCTCATGCGCATTGACCAGAATAACCGAGTGATAGAAGTGGGAGCGGTCACTTTTTCTCCAGAGCTCAGGGGAACACGAATAGGGACAGAAGCTCACTATCTCTTGGCGCGCTATGTTTTTGAGGGGCTTAACTATCGTCGCTATGAGTGGAAATGCGATGCCTTAAATCTGCCATCCAGACGAGCAGCGGAACGTTTAGGTTTTGTCTATGAAGGGACCTTCCGCCAGGCAGTCGTATATAAGGGGCGTACAAGAGATACGGATTGGTTGTCTATGATTGATAAGGACTGGCCCAAAGTCAAAGATCGTTTGGAAAAATGGTTGCGTCCTGAAAACTTTGATAAAAATGGACGACAGTACAAGAGCTTGAGAGACCTTTAAGAGGTGTTGAGATGATTACTATTAAAAAGCAAGAAATTGTCAAGCTAGAGGATGTTTTGCATCTCTATCAGGCTGTCGGTTGGACAAATTATACCCATCAACCAGAGATGCTGGAGCAGGCCTTATCTCATTCATTAGAGATTTATGTGGCACTTGATGGCGATGCTGTGGTGGGTTTGATTCGTTTGGTTGGAGATGGATTCTCATCAGTATTGGTTCAGGATTTAATTGTTTTACCAATCTATCAGCGCCAAGGGATTGGTAGTGCCTTGATGAAACAGGCTTTAGAGGATTACAAAGATGCCTATCAAGTCCAGCTGGTGACAGACCAGACAGAAAGAACCTTGGGATTCTATCGTTCTATGGGCTTTGAAATCTTATCCACCTATAATTGTATAGGAATGACTTGGATGAATCGAGAAAAATAATAAAATTTGTTTTTTATTAAGCAAAATTTAAGGATGGTCTAGTATTATATAGTCATTAAATAAAGACCTCCTAACTTTATTTAATGAAATCCTAAAACTTTTTTCATCATAATCTCCTAATGAAGCCACCCAATCAGGTGGCTTTTTTTGTGGGTAGGTGATAGTGATAGAATTTTTTTGCAGAATAGTAAAATTTGAGAAAAGTTAAGCTAGTTTTAAGCTTTGTCTTGTAACATATAGTTATTAAATAAAGACCTCCTAACTTTATTTAATAAAATCCTAAACTTTTCTTTTTCATAATAATCTCCCTTAACTCCACCCAATCAGGTGGAGTTTTTTGGCTCTATTTCAGGATTTTGGGGACTATTCTAAAAATCATTTTCCGATATTTTTCGGATTTTGGTCGGGGAATTGGCGGGGACTTTTTTTAGCGAATATGACTAATAAATAGGTCTGTTGTCGCTTCAGCTACTTCAACCTTACTTTGGATTTAAGTGACTGTTAATTGAAGGACTAGAACTACTGTAATAATGCTCTTGGTTTTCAAGGAGTGAGTCATCATATTGTTGTACAGCGGTTAAAGCTTGAAAAGCCACGAATATAAACCTTTGAAAAATTTTGTGAACTATGGGATAATAAAAAGGAATTGAGTACTAGTTCTATATCATAGGCTAGAAAAGGCCCCAAGCTCACGACCAAATAAGCTAGGGGTCTTTTTTGACACTATTTATCCTTGTTTAGCCATTTATCGACTAAGCGAAGAACGACACCGACCACAATCAGTCCGATGATAGTTTTAAGGATTAGTTCCATCATGGGCTATCTCACCTCCTTTCGTAGGCGGTGTAGCAGTGCCGTAGAATGTTATACCACATAGGTGCTAAACTCTGGAGTCACCCAATCGGGTGGCTTTTTTGTTTGTGGCTTGGTTTTTTGATATAATAGAGCAATGAGTAGAATTTTAGATAATGAGATAATGGGGGACGAGGAGTTAGTAGAACGCACGCTCCGTCCTCAGTACTTACGTGAATATATTGGGCAGGACAAGGTCAAGGACCAGCTCCAAATCTTTATCGAAGCTGCCAAAATGCGGGATGAAGCGCTGGATCATGTGCTCTTATTTGGCCCTCCAGGCTTGGGAAAAACGACCATGGCTTTTGTTATTGCCAACGAACTAGGTGTCAATCTCAAGCAGACTTCGGGTCCAGTCATTGAAAAAGCCGGAGATCTGGTAGCGATTTTGAATGACTTAGAGCCTGGGGATGTCCTTTTTATTGATGAGATTCATCGCTTGCCCATGTCGGTGGAAGAGGTGCTTTATAGTGCCATGGAAGACTTCTACATTGACATCATGATTGGGGCTGGTGAAGGCAGTCGCAGTGTTCATTTGGAGTTGCCACCTTTCACTTTGATTGGTGCGACGACTCGGGCTGGTATGCTCTCAAATCCGTTACGGGCACGTTTTGGGATTACAGGTCATATGGAGTATTATGCCCATGCTGACTTGACGGAAATTGTCGAGCGGACGGCAGATATTTTTGAGATGGAAATCACCCATGAGGCAGCATCTGAGTTGGCATTGCGTAGTCGTGGGACCCCTCGTATTGCCAATCGTCTCCTCAAGCGCGTGCGCGATTTTGCCCAGATAATGGGGAATGGGGTTATCGATGATCTTATTACCGATAAGGCTTTGACTATGCTGGATGTTGACCATGAAGGTTTGGACTATGTGGATCAAAAAATCCTTCGCACCATGATTGAGATGTACGGTGGTGGTCCTGTTGGTCTAGGAACTCTTTCTGTTAACATAGCAGAAGAACGTGAGACAGTTGAAGATATGTATGAGCCTTACTTGATTCAAAAAGGTTTTATCATGCGGACGCGGTCTGGACGGGTGGCGACTGCTAAGGCATATGAGCACTTAGGTTATGAATATAGTGAAAAATGAGCAAGAAATTCTAGAGGATTTTAGAGAAAATCCGGATATGATGGCTATTCTGACTGTCATCCGAAACTTGGAGTTGACAGATTCCTGGTTGGCAGCAGGTTCTGTCAGAAATTTTATCTGGAATCTCTTGTCAGACAAATCCCCTTTTGACTGTGAAACAGATGTAGATGTAATTTTCTTTGATCCAGATATTTCTTACGAGGAAACCTTGTCCCTAGAGAAAAAACTGCGAGAGGACTTTCCTCAGTACCAGTGGGAGTTGAAAAATCAGGTCTATATGCACCAGCACAGTCCTCACACTTCTCCCTATACCAGTTCTCGTGATGCTATGAGTAAGTATCCAGAACGATGTACGGCTGTTGGACTGCGCTTGAATGAAGAATCCGATTTTGAACTCTATGCACCTTATGGTTTGGAGGATATTTTGAATTTTCAAGTTCGTCCAACTCCTCATTTTTTAGAGAATCAAGACAGAATGGAACTTTATCGAACACGTCTATCCAAGAAAAATTGGCAGGAGAAATGGAAAAATTTGATTTTTAAAAATACTTAAGGAAACTTTAAGCTAGGAAGTGTATACTAAGTCCATAAGTTAAGAAGACCTTAACTTAAACTCCTAAAACTTTTTCATAATAATCTCCCTATAAAAATAAAGTCGCCAAATCAGGCGGCTTATTTTTTTGAAAAATGGGCTTGGTGCCTGAGAATAAATAGCTTAGTGATAGAAGAAAATAGGGAAATATGGTATAATGAAACGATAGATTTTTGAATAGGAATAAGATCATGTTTGGATTTTTTAAGAAAGATAAGGCTGTGGAAGTAGAGGTTCCGACACAGGTTCCTGCTCATATCGGCATCATCATGGATGGCAATGGCCGTTGGGCTAAAAAACGTATGCAACCGCGAGTTTTTGGACATAAGGCGGGCATGGAAGCATTGCAAACTGTGACCAAGGCAGCCAACAAACTAGGCGTTAAGGTTATTACGGTCTATGCTTTTTCTACAGAAAACTGGACCCGTCCAGATCAGGAAGTCAAGTTTATCATGAACTTGCCAGTAGAGTTTTATGATAATTATGTCCCGGAATTGCATGCGAATAATGTTAAGATTCAAATGATTGGGGAGACAGATCGCCTTCCTAAGCAAACTTTTGAAGCTCTGACCAAGGCTGAGGAATTGACTAAGAACAACACAGGTTTGATTCTTAATTTTGCCCTCAACTATGGTGGACGTGCTGAGATTACACAGGCTCTTAAGTTGATTTCCCAGGATGTGTTAGATGCCAAAATCAACCCAGGTGACATCACAGAGGAATTGATTGGCAACTATCTCTTTACTCAGCATTTACCTAAGGAGTTACGAGACCCGGATTTGATTATCCGTACTAGTGGAGAATTGCGTTTGAGCAATTTCCTTCCATGGCAGGGAGCCTACAGTGAGCTCTATTTTACGGATACCTTGTGGCCTGATTTTGATGAGGCGGCCTTGCAGGAAGCCATTCTTGCTTACAATAGTCGTCATCGCCGATTTGGAGGAGTTTAGGAGGAAATATGACACAGGATTTACAGAAAAGAACCTTGTTTGCAGGGATTGCCTTGGCTATTTTCCTACCAATTTTAATGATTGGAGGCCTCTTGCTTCAGATAGCAATTGGAATCATAGCCATGCTAGCCATGCATGAACTTTTGAAGATGAGAGGTCTAGAGACCATGACGATGGAGGGCCTCTTGACCCTCTTTGCAACCTTTGCTTTGACCATTCCCTTGGAGAATTACCTGACTTTTTTGCCAGTTGATGGGAATGTGGTTGCTTATAGTGTTTTGATTTCAATCATGTTAGGAACGACTGTTTTTAGCAAGTCTTATACGATTGAGGACGCTGTTTTCCCTCTTGCTATGAGTTTCTATGTAGGCTTTGGATTTAATGCCTTACTAGATGCTCGTGTCGCAGGCTTAGATAAGGCACTCTTAGCCTTGTGTATCGTCTGGGCAACCGATAGTGGTGCTTATCTTGTTGGGATGAACTATGGTAAACGGAAACTAGCTCCAACGGTTTCTCCAAATAAAACCTTTGAGGGGGCCTTGGGTGGTATTTTAGGTGCTATTTTAGTAACCATCATCTTTATGATATTTGACAGTACAGTTGCTCTTCCGTATGGAATTTACAAGATGTCAGTCTTTGCTATTTTCTTTAGCATTGCTGGACAATTTGGTGATTTACTAGAAAGTTCGATTAAGCGTCACTTTGGTGTTAAGGATTCTGGGAAATTTATCCCTGGACATGGTGGTGTTTTGGATCGTTTCGATAGTATGTTGCTTGTATTTCCAATCATGCACTTATTTGGACTCTTTTAATCAAAAGACGGAGGAAATACTATGCTCGGAATTTTAACCTTTATTCTGGTTTTCGGGATTATTGTGGTGGTGCACGAGTTCGGGCACTTCTACTTTGCCAAGAAATCAGGAATTCTAGTGCGTGAATTTGCCATCGGTATGGGACCCAAAATCTTTGCTCATATTGGCAAGGATGGAACAGCCTATACCATTCGAATCTTGCCTCTGGGTGGCTATGTCCGTATGGCCGGTTGGGGTGATGATACGACTGAAATCAAGACAGGTACTCCTGTCAGTTTGACGCTTACTGACGACGGTAAAGTTAAACGCATCAATCTTTCCGGTAAAAAATTGGACCAAACAGCTCTTCCTATGCAGGTGACCCAGTTTGATTTTGAAGATAAGCTCTTTATCAAAGGCTTGGTTCTGGAAGAAGAAAAAACATTTGCAGTAGATCACGATGCAACGGTTGTGGAAGCAGATGGTACTGAGGTTCGGATTGCACCTTTAGATGTTCAATATCAAAATGCGACTATCTGGGGGAAACTCATTACTAATTTTGCAGGCCCTATGAACAACTTTATCTTAGGTGTCGTTGTTTTCTGGATTTTAATCTTCATGCAGGGTGGTGTCAGAGATGTCGATACCAACCAGTTCCATATCATGCCTCAAGGGGCTTTGGCTAAGGTAGGAGTACCAGAAACGGCACAAATTACCAAGATTGGCTCACATGAGGTTAGCAACTGGGAAAGTTTGATTCAGGCTGTGGAATCAGAAACCAAAGATAAGACGACCCCGACCTTGGATGTGACTATTTCTGAAAATGGTAGTGACAAACAAGTCACTGTTACTCCGGAAGAAAGTCAAGGACGTTATATTCTCGGGGTTCAACCGAGAGTCAAGTCAGACCTCCTGTCCATGTTTGTTGGTGGATTTACAACTGCTGCTGACTCAGGGCTCCGTATCCTTTCGGCTCTGAAAAACTTGATTTTCCATCCAGATTTGAACAAACTCGGTGGCCCCGTTGCCATTTTTAAGGCAAGTAGCGATGCTGCTAAAAATGGTCTTGAGAATGTCCTCTACTTCCTAGCTGTGATTTCCATCAATATCGGAATTTTTAATTTGATTCCGATCCCGGCTTTGGATGGTGGAAAGATTGTGCTCAATATCCTAGAGGCTATCCGCCGGAAACCCCTTAAACAAGAAATTGAAACCTATGTCACCATGGCTGGTGTAGTTATCATGGTTGTCTTGATGCTAGCTGTGACCTGGAATGACATTATGCGACTCTTTTTTAGATAATCGAGGAATATTATGAAACAAAGTAAAATGCCTATCCCAACGCTTCGCGAAATGCCAAGCGATGCTCAAGTTATCAGCCACGCTCTCATGTTGCGAGCTGGTTATGTTCGCCAAGTCTCAGCAGGTGTTTATTCTTACCTACCACTTGCCAACCGTGTGATTGAAAAAGCTAAAAATATCATGCGCCAAGAATTCGACAAGATTGGTGCCGTTGAGATGTTAGCTCCAGCCCTTCTCAGTGCAGAATTGTGGCGCGAATCAGGTCGTTACGAAACTTATGGTGAGGACCTTTACAAACTAAAAAACCGTGAAAAATCAGACTTCATTCTAGGTCCAACTCACGAAGAAACCTTTACAGCTATTGTCCGTGATTCTGTTAAGTCTTACAAGCAATTGCCACTTAATCTTTATCAAATCCAGCCTAAGTATCGTGATGAAAAACGCCCACGTAATGGACTTCTTCGTACACGTGAGTTCATCATGAAAGATGCTTACAGTTTCCACGCTAACTATGATAGTTTGGACAGTGTTTATGATGAGTACAAGGCTGCTTATGAGCGTATTTTCACTCGTAGTGGTTTAGATTTCAAGGCTATCATTGGTGACGGTGGAGCCATGGGTGGTAAGGACAGCCAAGAATTTATGGCCATTACACCTGCTCGTACAGACCTTGACCGCTGGGTTGTTTTGGACAAGTCAGTTGCCTCATTTGATGAAATTCCCGCAGAAGTGCAAGAAGAAATCAAGGCAGAATTGCTCAAATGGATGGTCTCTGGTGAAGATACCATTGCTTACTCAAGTGAGTCTAGCTATGCAGCTAACTTAGAAATGGCAACAAACGAGTATAAACCAAGCAACCGTGTTGTTGCTGAAGAAGAAGTGACTCGTGTTGCAACACCAGATGTTAAATCAATCGATGAAATTGCAGCCATCCTAAACGTTCCAGAAGAACAAACGATTAAAACCCTCTTCTACATGGCAGATGGTGAGCTTGTTGCAGCCCTTCTAGTTGGAAATGACCAGCTCAACGAAGTCAAGTTGAAAAACCACTTGGGAGCAGATTTCTTTGACGTTGCTAGCGAAGAAGAAGTAGCAAGTGTTGTTCAAGCAGGATTTGGTTCACTTGGCCCAGTTGGTTTGCCAGAGAATGTGAAAATCATTGCAGACCGTAAGGTGCAAGATGTTCGCAATGCAGTTGTGGGTGCTAACGAAGATGGCTACCACTTGACTGGTGTGAACCCAGGTCGTGACTTTACTGCAGAATATGTGGATATCCGTGAAGTTCGTGAGGGTGAAATTTCTCCAGACGGACAAGGTGTTCTTAACTTTGCGCGTGGTATCGAAATTGGTCACATCTTCAAACTCGGTACTCGTTACTCAGCAAGCATGGGAGCAGATGTTTTGGATGAAAATGGCCGTGCTGTGCCAATTATCATGGGATGTTACGGTATCGGTGTTAGCCGTCTCCTTTCAGCCGTTATGGAGCAACACGCACGCCTCTTTGTTAACAAAACACCAAAAGGTGAATACCGTTACGCTTGGGGAATCAATTTTCCTAAAGAATTGGCCCCATTCGATGTGCACTTGATTACTGTCAATGTCAAGGATGAAGAAGCGCAAGCCTTGACAGAAAAGCTTGAAGCAAGCTTGATGGGAGCTGGTTACGAAGTCTTGACAGATGACCGTAACGAACGTGTCGGAGTAAAATTTAGCGACAGCGACTTGATTGGATTGCCAATCCGCATCACTGTTGGGAAGAAAGCGGCCGATGGTATCGTAGAAGTGAAGATTAAAGCGACTGGTGATACCATAGAAGTTCATGCCGATAACTTGCTCGAAACGCTTGAAATCCTCAGCAAGAAATAAAAACTATAATCAGAAGAAAAACAAGGAAAAAATGTAACTAGTTTTTACCTTGTTTTTTCTGTATAATGGGAAAAATGACTAGATAAAGAGGTAAATGTATGCTAAGATTTCCAAAGGATTTTGTCTGGGGATCCTCTACTTCTGGACCACAGACAGAAGGACGTGTAGCTGGTGACGGTAAAGGAGATAATCTCTGGGATTATTGGTACCAAGTGGAGGCAAATCGTTACTATAATGGGATTGGTCCAGATAAGACATCGACCTTTTATGAAAATTGGGAAAAGGATATCGAGCTACTGGTAGAAACTGGTCATACAGCCTTTCGGACTTCTATTCAATGGTCACGGATTTTTCCACAAGGGCGTGGAAAAGTCAATGCTCAAGGTGTGGATTTCTATCGTAAGGTTTTTGAGGCTATTAAGGCTAAAGGGATTCGTCTTTTAGTGAATCTTTATCATTTTGATTTGCCTTTTGCCCTTCAAGAAGATGGTGATGGTTGGGAAAATAAGGAGACTGTCTCAGCCTATGAAGACTATGCCCGTTTTTGTTTTGAGACCTATGGAGATTTAGTGGATCAATGGATTACCTTTAACGAGCCCATCGTTCCGGTAGAATTTGGCTATTTTTACGATGCCCATTATCCACATAAGGTGGATGCAGAGGCAGCCGTTAAAGTAGCTTATCATACACAATTGGCCAGCAGTCGGGCGGTTAAGGCTTGTCATGAACTCTTGCCTGATTCCAAGATTGGGATTGTCCTCAACTTGACACCGGCTTATCCACGTAGCCAGCATCCTGCTGATGTCAAGGCAGCTCGGATTGCTGACCTTTTTCAGGCCCAATCTTTCTTAGATCCGTCTGTTTTGGGGACTTATCCACAGGAGTTGGTAGAAATCTTACATGAATACGGTCTCTTGCCTGATGCTACAGAGGAGGAGTTGGAACTCATTCGTGACAATACGGTGGATTTCCTTGGTGTTAACTACTATCAACCTTTGCGTGTTATGGCACCTCGATTTGCTAAGAATCCAGAGAGTCCTCTTTTGCCCGAACATTTTTACGAGCCTTATGTGATGCCTGGACGTAAAATTAATCCTCACCGTGGCTGGGAAATTTATGAGCAAGGGATTTATGACATCTCCCAAAATATCAAGGAAAATTATGGTAATATTGAGTGGATGTTGACAGAGAATGGTATGGGTGTTGAAGGGGAAGAAAAATTCCGTCAAGACGGGATGATTCAAGATGATTACCGTATTGACTTTGTAAAAGGTCATCTTCGTGAACTCCATCGTGCGATTGAAGATGGAGCCAATTGTAAGGGATACTTGATTTGGACCTTTATTGACTGCTGGTCATGGCTCAATAGTTATAAAAATCGCTATGGTTTGGTCGAACTAGACTTGGAAACGCAAGAACGCCGTCTGAAGAAATCAGGCCACTGGTTCAAGGAACTGAGCGACAATAATGGATTTTAAAAAGGACTCTGACTGATGATCCTAATTGGTCAGAGTTTTTTTGTTTACAAGAAGTTGATGTGAACTATACCAATTTTTACTCTTGACAAGTGAAAGAAACAAGTATATACTGTTTTTGCTGATTCTATAAAAGAGGAATTAGACTATACCAATTTTAAGGAGAAAGCACAGCTTGCCTGTGTCGTATATACTATGTGTGGAATTGTTGGTGTTGTTGGAAACACAAATGCAACTGATATTTTGATTCAAGGGCTTGAAAAGCTCGAATACCGTGGTTATGATTCTGCGGGAATTTTTGTCCTAGGTGGTGCTGAAAATCACCTAGTCAAGGCTGTCGGTCGTATTGCAGAATTGTCTGCCAAGACAGCTGGTGTTGAGGGAACAACTGGTATAGGACATACTCGTTGGGCAACTCATGGGAAACCAACTGAAGACAATGCTCACCCACACCGCTCTGAGACAGAACGTTTTGTCTTGGTTCACAATGGGGTCATTGAAAACTACCTCGAAATCAAGGAAGAATACCTTGCAGGTCACCATTTCAAGGGGCAAACAGATACTGAAATCGCCGTTCACTTGATTGGAAAATTTGCGGAAGAAGATGGCTTGTCAGTGCTTGAAGCCTTCAAAAAAGCTCTTCACATCATCCGTGGTTCTTATGCCTTTGCCTTGGTTGACTCACAAGATCCTGAAGTTATCTACGTAGCTAAGAATAAATCACCACTTTTGATTGGTCTTGGAGAAGGCTATAACATGGTCTGCTCAGATGCTATGGCTATGATTCGTGAGACCAACCAATACATGGAAATCCATGACCAAGAGTTGGTAATCGTCAAGGCGGATAGCGTGGAAGTTCAAGACTATGATGGCAACAGTCGTGAGCGTGCTAGCTACACTGCTGAGCTTGATTTGTCAGATATCGGTAAGGGAACTTATCCTTACTACATGCTTAAGGAAATTGATGAGCAACCAACTGTTATGCGTAAACTCATCCAAGCCTACACAGATGAGGCTGGTCAAGTTGTCGTAGACCCAGCTATCATTAAGGCTGTTCAAGATGCAGACCGCATTTACATTCTTGCAGCTGGGACATCTTACCACGCAGGATTTGCTTCTAAGAAGATGTTGGAAGAATTGACTGATACACCAGTTGAACTTGGAATTTCATCTGAGTGGGGCTACGGTATGCCACTTCTCAGCAAGAAACCGCTCTTCATCTTTATCAGCCAGTCTGGTGAAACAGCGGATAGCCGTCAGGTTTTGGTTAAGGCCAATGAAATGGGTATTCCAAGTTTGACAGTTACAAATGTGCCAGGATCAACTCTGTCACGTGAAGCTAACCATACTATGCTTCTTCATGCAGGACCTGAAATCGCTGTGGCCTCAACTAAAGCCTATACAGCACAAATCGCAGCCCTTGCCTTCCTTGCAAAAGCAGTTGGAGAAGCAAATGGAAATGCCAAAGCGCAAGCCTTTGATTTAGTTCATGAGTTGTCAATCGTAGCTCAGTCGATCGAATCAACTCTTTCAGAGAAAGAAACCATTGAAGCCAAGGTTCATGAGCTTCTTGAAACGACTCGTAACGCCTTTTACATCGGACGTGGTCAAGATTACTACGTAGCCATGGAAGCAAGTCTCAAACTCAAAGAGATTTCTTACATCCAGTGTGAAGGTTTTGCGGCAGGAGAACTCAAGCACGGAACCATTGCCTTGATTGAAGAAGGAACACCTGTCTTGGCCCTCTTGTCAGATCCAGTCCTTGCCAACCACACTCGTGGAAATATCCAAGAGGTCGCAGCCCGTGGTGCCAAGGTTCTCACTATCGCAGAAGAAAATGTTGCTAAAGATACAGATGATATCGTTCTTACGACCGTACACCCTTACCTCTCACCAATCTCAATGGTCGTACCAACGCAATTAGTCGCTTACTTTGCAACTCTACACCGTGGTCTGGATGTGGATAAACCACGTAACCTTGCTAAGTCAGTAACGGTAGAATAATCTAAAAAAGTCTAGTTATCTAGGCTTTTTCTTGTGAGCAAATGGGTTGCTTATACTCAATATTCGTGTTAGAATAACTTTTCAAATTGAAGGACAGAGGTAGACAAGGAGAATCGCAATGGTAGAATTGGGAATTTCAACGTTTGGGGAAACAACAGAGCTTGAAGGGACTGGGCAAACTTACAGTCATGCCGAACGCATTCGTCAGTTGGTGGCAGAGATTGAACTGGCTGATAAGGTTGGTTTGGACGTGTATGGGATTGGTGAGCACCATCGAGAGGATTTTGCAGTATCAGCCCCAGAGATTATTTTGGCAGCTGGGGCAGTCAATACCAAGAAAATCCGTTTGACCAGTGCAGTCAGCATTCTCTCGAGCATGGACCCCATTCGTTTGTTTCAACAGTATGCCACTATTGATGCTTTGTCAAATGGCCGTGCAGAGATTATGGCTGGGAGAGGCTCTTTTACGGAATCATTTCCCTTGTTTGGCTATGACTTGAAAGACTACGAAGCCCTCTTTGATGAGAAATTAGACTTGCTTCAATTAGTCAATGAAAAGACTAAGTTAGACTGGCAAGGTCGATTGACCCAAACAATTTCTGGTAAAGAAGTTTATCCTCGTCCAGTTCAGGACAAATTGCCCTTGTGGATAGCGACAGGTGGTCATGTTGAATCAACAGTGAAGATTGCTCAGGCGGGGCTGCCGATTGTCTATGCCATTATTGGTGGCAATCCGTGTTATTTTAAAAAGTTGATTCAGGCTTATCGTGAGATTGGGAGTGAAGCGGGCCATGCCGCATGAACAAGTCCTGAGAACTATTGAACTCTTCGGCATACAAGTTGCACCCAAAGTACGGGCTTATTTTGCCATGAAAGAGGCTTATACTCAATGAAAATCAAAGAGCAAACTAGGAAGCTAGCCTCAGGCTGCTCAAAACAGTGTTTTGAGGTTGCAGATGGAAGCTGACGTGGTTTGAATTTGATTTTCGAAGAGTATTAATAAAAAATCCTAATCAAGCTTATTAGGACGACAAATATTGTATAAAAATCAATCCCCCGAGCGTTAAGGCTTGGGGGATAGTTCTATAGGAGGGCTAGTTTAGTTCTCTTTTTTGTTTTTTAGCAAGAACCCGAGACCTAGAAGAGCAAGGAGACTAATTCCTGCAAACAGGAGTTTGTGATCATTTTTGGTTCCTGTATTTGGTAGTTCAGCTTGTGAATCAGCTGTAGCTTGGTTAGGTTTATTTTCTGCATCAGCTACTTTTGTATCTGGTTTTGCAGAATCAGGTTTAGTTTGTGGAGCTGGAGTTTGATGTTCTGGTTTGACTACTCGGTTTGACATATTGTCTTGGCTGTTATTTTGCCCTTGTTCTTGTTTTAAGCTAGAAAGGTCAAATTCTGGTTTTTCTTCCACAGCTGGGGCAACGATGGCACCGCCTTGAGCGATTCGAAGAACAGTGGCAGTAAGGGCATTTAATTTCAATCCTTTTTCAGTCCATTCAAGGCCTTGAGGGTTGGCAATTCCTACTGGTCCTGCTTGGTTTTCATCTGCCAAAACTTCAGCATTTCTGAGGTGGTCGAAGGCAGTTCCCAAATTAAATTCGCGAGCTTTTTCGTCCGCATTGACAAAGACTGCGTAGATATCACCGTTTGGAGCAGTGATTTGGTAACCGATCACTACATCCTCTTTCTCCACACCATTTTGACCTGGGACAGTGATGAGGCGAATACGGTCTTTGATATCTTGAAGACTCTTAAGTCGGAAGGCATCTGTAGATTGACGAAGGGCAATCAACCCTTTCATATAGTCACGGCTCTTGACATTTTCAGGATATGCTTTTCCATCTGTAGCCTTAGTCCAGTCAAACTTGTTAATAGCATCACTCGAATCGTAAGAGTCATGGATGAAGTAAGGATAGTCAAATGGATTGCCGTCCTTATCACGCAACAAGTGAGATTTGTTTGGTTGTTTGTCCTCTGCTACTGGAGTCTTGTAGGCTGGGTCACGGAATTGTTTGGTACGACCATATTCCTGACCAGAGTGGATAAATGGAGTTCCTTGAGCTGTCAAGACCATGAGGTTTCCAAGTCGCAAACGACGGTGAATTTCAGCATAGTTCTCAGCTTTGCTTGGATCTTTTTTGATAGATTGGGCGATGATGTCAAAGAGGGTCAAGTTATCATGGGCTGCGATGTATTGGATGACATCTCCAGGGCTGTCTGCTTCAAAGTTAGTTGGTTGAGCAATCAGATTTTTAAAGATAGTGTTGATATCACGCTTACCACCTGTAATAAAGGCAGGTTGACCTTCGTTTGGATAACCAGACTTGAGGTTGTTACGGATGTCATCTGAGAAGACTGCGACAGTATCGGTATGTTTCATCCAATCTTGGTCAGCAGCTCTAGTAGGCATGTTTTCATCACCAGCATAGGTTCTCCAACCTTCACCCAGCATGATTAGATTTGGATTGAGGGCGCGTGCAGCCTTGTAAGCTTCTTCGATAGAAGCGGCATCATGGTCTCCCATCATATCGAAACGGAATCCATCAACTTTGTAGGTATCAACTAGATACTTGATAGAATCAACTAGGAGGCGTTTGGTCATATAGTGAGTTGTCCCCAAACGTCCACCACCAAAGCTAGTTCGAGGTGTTCCATCAGCATCCATAAAATGGTAGTAATTTGGCTCTAAATCTTCAAAGATATCGACTTTAGCTGTGTGGTTATAAACGACATCTAGGATAGCTCCCATGCCACGTTTGTGGATTTCGTTGATGAGGTTTTTAAATTCTGCGATTCGTTTTTCTGGATTCTTAGGATCGCTTGAATACATACCAGTCAAGGAGAAGTAGTTTTGAGGGTCATATCCCCAGTTGTAGTTGCTGTTGCTTGAAGCATAGTCAGATAAGCGTTCGTGGTTCTTCAACTCATTGACAAAGTAGTAAGACAAGACTGGAAGGAGCTGGATGTGGGTTACACCCAAGTTTTTGAGGTAGTCTAGTTTTTCGATAAAGGCTTCAAAGGTACCAAATGGCTTAGTCAAATCTTTTGCGATGGCAGGATCTGAAGTGAAGTCACGCACATGAGCTTCATAGATGACAGCATCTTCGCGCGATTTGAAGTTGCGAATCTTACCATAAGTCAAGTCTTGAGGTCCTAGTTTAGCTGGATCTACAAAGGCAGCTTTAGCCACTTTATGGGCATCGTCAATCTTGGCATCGTCACTATTCCAAGCAGCGAGGGATTTAGCGTAAGGATCGAGTGCAAGAACAGTTTTACCTTGGCGCTCGATTTGGTAGTGGTAGTAGTAGCCAGTGTAATTGCTGATGCCGAGACCAGAGTTTTCATTCAGAGTTTGTTTCCAGGTTCCTTTTTCACCTTTTTCAAGAGCGACAGTTCCAACCACTTTTTCAGGGTTATTCTTGTCGTAGACAACAACAGAAACCTTATCAGAACTTGGTGACCATAGAGTTAAATCAACCTGTTTTCCTTCTTCTTTGAGGTCAGCTCCAAGTTTACCATCATAGCTGTAAGTCTCATCTTTAAGACGCCAGCTTGTTTTGGTAGTGAATTTGTCAGAGTTGTAGCTAACGGTATAAGGATGTTTTGTGTCAGAGAAATCTCCGCTGTAGGTCACTTTCTTACCAGCCTCATCGATTGTAACATCAGTGATAGTTACTTTGTTTCCTAGATGATTAGTGATGCTGGAGTGTTTGAGGATATCTTCTTTTTTAGCACCGACAAGTGTTGAAAAACTACTTTCAATGCTAGAAGTTCCTACGTGTTGAGCTCCTGTCATGCGGATATCGTGCACATAGTAGGGGTTGGTGTAGATGGTTTCATCATCATCTTTTAGGAAAATTTGGCTATGATTTTTCAAATCTGTGAACTTATAATCTTCTTTACGGATTTTCACATCGTCTCCTTGTTTGCTTCTGTCTAGTAATAAAAATCCAAGGTCTTTAGCTGCATCTTTGAGTGGAATATCAATATAGCGACCATATTTGCCTGTAGCCGTAAAGTCTGCTCCGTTAGGCCATTCACCACTACTTGGATTTTTCACATCTCCCCAGTACCAGAGAGATTTCTTGTCATAGTTGCCATCTGTACGGTAGTAGTTGACGCGAATAGTTCCTGCAGGTTGTGGCTCGTAAGAGAAAACCTTGTGATCTTGGTCCAACCAAGCCTCATTCATCTTTGGTGACAGTTTTTCTACCGATTTATCGCCGGTTAGATTTTTCCCAGCTGTATTATTGATGAGGAAGCTAATTTTCTTGGCTTGTTCTCCCTTTAATTTGACATCTAGGTAGTAGCCATAGTCATCTTTTTTGGCATCCTTGAAGGACAAGGCTCCGTTTGGCCAATTTTCAGATGGTTTTTCAACATCGTCCCAAGTCCATAGTCCTTGAGCATCCTTGTTTTCTTCAGGAAGCTTTTTGACATGGATACGGAAGTAGTTGTCTTCTATTGGCTCTTCTGCCTTAGTTTCAGTCGTTACTGGACTCGTAGAAGTAGTTGGCTCATTGGAACGATCTTGCCCGGTTTGTGGTGCGGAATCGGCGGGAGTTGCAGCCGGAGTGGGTGCCTCTGTTGCAGGTTGTTTTTCTTCTTTTTTCTCTAGGGAAGCGTTTGCATTTTCTGACGAAGAAATATCACTTTCCTTCTTACCAGAGCTCGGTGCTGTATCAGTAAGAGGTTGGGCAATGACAGTAGTAGTTTCACTATTACTTGCATTAGTGGTTGGTGTATTTTCGTTGGCTGAGATAGTTGGTGTAGCCATGGCAAGCAGAACAAGGCTTGCTCCAATGAGGACAGAACCAGTTCCATTTTTGAGGGAACGGATGCTGTAAACCATTTTTTTCTCAGTGTGAGATGGTGTTTTTCTCATAATCATTCTCCAATCAATAAATTTCTATATCAGTATAGCACTTAGTAAAAGAATATGCAAGCGTTTTCCTAAAATTAAACTAAAAGAAAAATCGCAACAAATTTTGTTACGATTTAGCCAGTCTTTCTTTATGAATTTGAGAAGCCATCAGGTGGAGGTGGTAAAATAGTTCTGCTGTAGAGAAATTACGACTGTAGATAAGTGGTTTAGGAGAGTTGGTGACAGGAAAGGTAGTGATAACAATATCGTGAGGGATTTGATTGAGAACTGAGAAAGAAATCGTAGATTCTTCCCAAGAATCAAATAGATAGAGATTGTTGCCGTAGTGAGTTAGAGTATCGATTAGGCTTTGTGCATGATGGCTATCCAGATGACTAATAACCAAAACGCGTATTTTGGGAAGTTTTTGAAGCAGTTGGACTAAAATCCGATGCCCTTGGATTGTGAAGGTGTAGATCATCTCTTGTAGCTTACTTGACTTATTGTTTAGCCCCATCTCAGTCAAATAAGATTGGAATTTGAGTTGACTGACTTCAAATAGTTTTGGAAATTCTGCTTGATAATTGCTTAAAATCTGGGATTTCTGTCTGTCGAGAGACTGGTTACTGAGCAAATGGAAGAAATCAGATTGGGCAGTGTAGTGGAGGAACCAAATCAATTCCTCGCGATTTTCAATCTGTAGGTGAAATTCTTTAGCTAGTTCTTCTAAAATTTTGCTCAATAAACGGTAGGATTTTTGGATATGATGAATATCGCCCAGTGCTCCATTGTTAGCATTGTCTGTAATTTTAGGAGATTTGATTGGGTTTGAAAATAGCTGTTCCAGTGTTTCCTTTGTCGGTTCAAAATGGAGTTTTCTAGCCAGCTTTTTGATATCTTGTTCAAACTGCGGAATTTGCATGAGAGAACTGTAGTGACTAGTTAAAAGGGGAGTAGGATTTTTAATCAAGTATCTCTTATTAAACCGCTCTAGATTGATAGCTAGGGTATATTTGATTTGCCGTAAGCTACTGAGGTTGGGTGAAACTTGTTGGGCGTCCAAAAATAGCTGAATCAAGTGAGTGAGTGATTCTTCAGAAATAGAAGGGAAGGGCCAATCAAGAAAGTCGTAACTTTGGCTAAAGTAGTCTAGATAAAAGGCACGAATGTCCTCTTCTGTTCCCTCCATGACTAAAGGGGAAAGTTGGATGCTGATGCCATAATGTTGTGGAAGTTTAGTATTTAGATGCTGGATGATTTCCTGAACTCGTTCGCAGCTCATTACAAGTTCTTGACACATTTGCTCGAGTGATTGTCCCTCATTGAAAAATAACTGGTTCAAAAAAGAATAGGTTTCAGATTGTTTAAAAATCGCAATCCTGGAATCCAAGGTGTTTTGGAAGTCAAACTGCAACTGAATGCCTTTTTTTCTTGATTGAAGCAGGAGGTTTGGAAATAATTGTTCAAGCTCAAAAAGGTGTTCTTGCAATTCTTCTATTGAAAAATTCAGCTTCTTAGCTAAGTCTAGAATTTCTATCCAATCATGGTGTTTGGTTAATTCTTCCAGTAAGAATAGCAAATGTTGTTCAGTCTTAGAAAGCAAGATATTCATCATAAATCTCCCTATATATTTATACATATATATTAAAAGAAAAGCCTAGTAAAGTCAAGAAAAACAGCCTAAGATAAAATAGGAGAATCGTAATTTACTATATTTTTGTGAACTACTAAGCTGAAAATGAAATTTGCAAAGTGAAAGTTGAATTTAATTTTTTATAGGAAAAGATTTTGTCAAAAATTCGTTAATCCCCTTGAAAAATCTAGCTAAATAGGGTATAATAAAAACAATCATTTGTCGTAGGTTTTGTCTGAAATATTGTCCAGACAAGGCTCACAGCAGTTAAATCTTCTGAAAAAGTCGGATTTAGCTGCTCTTTTTGTGCTTTTTTTCAGGGTTTTGCGTGTTTGTAACAAAGACTTAAAGATTCTGAAAATTTATCAAGAGGACACGGTGATAAGGGTTTTTAAAACCATATGACGATTAGAAAAGCCTGATCGACAAGGCTTGGAACTTATTTACAAAGGAGAATCATCTTGGCAGGACATGACGTTCAATACGGGAAACATCGTACCCGTCGTAGTTTTTCAAGAATCAAAGAAGTTCTTGACTTACCAAATTTGATTGAAATTCAAACTGACTCATTCAAAGATTTCCTAGACCACGGTCTGAAGGAAGTATTTGAAGATGTATTGCCAATTTCAAACTTCACAGACACAATGGAGTTGGAATTTGTTGGATATGAAATCAAGGAACCAAAATATACGCTAGAAGAAGCTCGTATCCACGATGCTAGCTACTCAGCACCAATTTTTGTAACCTTCCGCTTGATTAATAAAGAAACAGGCGAAATCAAGACCCAAGAAGTTTTCTTTGGTGATTTCCCAATTATGACAGAAATGGGTACTTTCATCATCAATGGTGGTGAACGTATCATCGTATCTCAGTTGGTCCGCTCACCAGGTGTTTACTTTAATGACAAAGTTGATAAAAACGGTAAAGTGGGCTATGGTTCAACTGTTATCCCTAACCGTGGAGCTTGGTTGGAACTTGAAAGCGACTCAAAAGACATCGCCTACACTCGTATCGACCGTACTCGTAAGATTCCATTTACAACCTTGGTTCGTGCGCTTGGTTTCTCAGGAGATGATGAAATCTTTGATATCTTTGGTGATAGCGAATTGGTTCGCAACACTGTTGAAAAAGATATCCACAAGAACCCAATGGACTCTCGAACAGACGAAGCTTTGAAAGAAATTTACGAACGCCTTCGTCCAGGTGAGCCTAAGACTGCTGAAAGCTCACGTAGCTTGCTTGTGGCTCGTTTCTTTGACCCACGCCGCTATGACTTGGCAGCAGTTGGTCGTTACAAAATCAATAAAAAACTCAATGTCAAAACACGCTTGCTCAACCAAACCATTGCCGAACCATTGGTAGACCCTGAAACAGGAGAAATCTTGGTAGAAGCTGGTACAATCATGACTCGTAGCGTGATTGAAAGTATTGAAAGCCATTTAGATGGAGACTTGAACAAGATTGTTTACATTCCAAATGATGCAGCCGTTGTGACTGAGCCTGTTGTTCTTCAAAAGTTCAAGGTTGTTGCACCAACTGACCCAGACCGTGTTGTAACTATTATTGGTAATGCTAACCCAGATGACAAGGTTCGTATCGTTACTCCTGCAGATATCCTTGCAGAGATGAGCTACTTCCTCAACTTGGCTGAAGGACTTGGCCGTGTAGATGATATCGACCACCTTGGAAACCGTCGTATCCGTGCGGTTGGAGAATTGCTTGCCAACCAAGTACGCCTTGGACTTTCTCGTATGGAACGTAATGTCCGTGAACGTATGTCTGTTCAGGACAACGAAGTCTTGACACCACAACAAATTATCAACATTCGTCCTGTAACAGCTGCGGTTAAAGAATTCTTTGGTTCTTCACAGTTGTCACAGTTCATGGACCAACACAACCCGCTTTCTGAGTTGTCTCACAAACGCCGTTTGTCAGCCTTAGGACCTGGTGGTTTGACACGTGACCGTGCTGGATATGAAGTACGTGACGTGCACTACACTCACTATGGCCGTATGTGTCCAATCGAGACACCTGAAGGACCTAACATCGGTTTGATTAACAACTTGTCATCATACGGACACTTGAACAAGTATGGTTTTGTTCAAACACCATACCGTAAGGTTGACCGTGAAACAGGTGTTGTCACAAACGAAATTGTTTGGTTGACAGCCGATGAAGAAGATGAATTCACTGTAGCACAGGCTAATTCTCGTCTGAATGAAGATGGAACTTTTGCTGAAAAAGTTGTCATGGGACGTCACCAAGGGGTCAACCAAGAGTATCCATCTAATGTTGTTGACTACATGGACGTATCACCAAAACAGGTAGTTGCCGTTGCGACAGCATGTATTCCTTTCTTGGAAAACGATGACTCCAACCGTGCCCTCATGGGAGCCAACATGCAACGTCAGGCTGTGCCATTGATTGATCCAAAAGCACCTTACGTTGGTACTGGTATGGAATACCAAGCAGCCCATGATTCTGGAGCGGCTGTAATTGCTCAGTATGATGGTAAAGTTACTTACGCAGATGCTGACAAGGTAGAGGTTCGTCGTGAAGATGGTTCATTGGACGTTTACCACATCCAAAAATTCCGTCGTTCAAACTCAGGTACTGCTTACAACCAACGTACTCTTGTAAAAGTTGGCGATGTCGTTGAAAAAGGCGATTTCATCGCTGACGGACCTTCTATGGAAAATGGGGAAATGGCACTTGGACAAAACCCAATCGTTGCCTACATGACTTGGGAAGGTTACAACTTCGAGGATGCCGTTATCATGAGCGAACGCTTGGTGAAAGACGATGTTTATACATCTGTTCACCTTGAAGAATACGAATCAGAAACACGCGATACAAAGCTTGGGCCTGAAGAAATTACGCGTGAAATTCCAAACGTTGGGGAGGATGCTCTTAAAGACCTTGACGAAATGGGTATTATCCGCATAGGTGCTGAGGTTAAAGAAGGCGATATTCTTGTAGGTAAAGTAACACCTAAGGGTGAGAAAGACCTTTCAGCTGAAGAACGTCTCTTGCACGCTATCTTCGGAGATAAATCTCGTGAAGTGCGTGATACTTCTCTTCGTGTACCACACGGTGCCGATGGTGTTGTTCGTGATGTTAAGATCTTTACACGTGCAAATGGAGACGAGTTGCAATCAGGTGTCAACATGCTGGTTCGTGTCTACATCGCTCAAAAACGTAAGATCAAGGTCGGAGATAAGATGGCCGGACGTCACGGAAACAAAGGGGTTGTCTCTCGTATCGTTCCTGTAGAAGACATGCCTTACCTTCCAGATGGGACTCCAGTCGATATCATGCTTAACCCACTTGGGGTACCATCACGTATGAATATCGGTCAGGTTATGGAGCTTCACCTTGGTATGGCTGCTCGTACTCTTGGTATTCACATCGCAACACCAGTCTTTGACGGAGCAAGTTCTGAAGACCTTTGGTCAACTGTTAAAGAAGCAGGTATGGATAGCGATGCCAAAACAATCCTTTACGATGGACGTACTGGGGAACCGTTTGATAACCGTGTTTCTGTCGGAGTCATGTACATGATCAAACTTCACCACATGGTTGACGATAAATTGCACGCGCGTTCTGTCGGACCTTACTCAACTGTTACCCAACAACCACTCGGAGGTAAAGCTCAGTTTGGAGGACAACGTTTTGGTGAGATGGAGGTTTGGGCTCTTGAAGCCTATGGTGCGTCAAATGTTCTTCAAGAAATCTTGACTTACAAGTCTGACGATATCAACGGACGTTTGAAAGCCTATGAAGCTATTACAAAAGGAAAACCAATTCCAAAACCAGGTGTTCCAGAATCCTTCCGAGTTCTTGTCAAAGAATTGCAATCTCTTGGTCTTGACATGCGTGTCCTAGACGAAGATGACCAAGAAGTGGAACTTCGCGACTTGGATGAAGGAATGGACGAAGATGTCATCCACGTAGATGACCTTGAAAAAGCCCGCGAAAAAGCAGCACAAGAGGCTAAAGCAGCCTTTGAAGCTGAAGAAGCTGAGAAAGCAACAAAAGCGGAAGCAACAGAAGAAGCTGCTGAATAAGAAAAAGCAGTTCACTTAGAATAGAAAGGGAAGAAATAGTGGTTGATGTAAATCGTTTTAAAAGTATGCAAATCACCCTAGCTTCTCCAAGTAAAGTCCGTTCATGGTCTTATGGAGAAGTAAAAAAACCTGAAACAATCAATTACCGTACCTTGAAACCAGAACGTGAAGGTCTCTTTGATGAAGTTATCTTTGGACCTACAAAAGACTGGGAATGTGCTTGTGGTAAGTACAAACGCATTCGTTACAGAGGAATTGTTTGTGACCGTTGTGGGGTTGAAGTAACGCGTACGAAAGTTCGTCGTGAGCGTATGGGACATATCGAATTGAAAGCTCCTGTATCTCACATCTGGTACTTCAAGGGGATTCCAAGCCGTATGGGCTTGACCCTTGATATGAGCCCTCGTGCTCTCGAGGAAGTTATCTACTTTGCGGCTTATGTGGTGATTGATCCTAAGGATACCCCACTTGAGCACAAGTCTATCATGACAGAGCGCGAATACCGTGAGCGCTTGCGTGAGTATGGTTATGGATCATTCGTTGCCAAAATGGGTGCCGAAGCTATCCAAGACCTTTTGAAACAAGTAGATCTTGAAAAAGAAATTGCTGAACTCAAAGAAGAGTTGAAAACAGCTACTGGACAAAAGCGTGTCAAAGCCATCCGTCGTTTGGATGTTTTGGATGCCTTTTACAAATCTGGAAACAAACCTGAATGGATGATTCTCAACATCCTTCCAGTTATTCCACCAGATCTTCGTCCAATGTTGCAGTTGGATGGTGGCCGTTTTGCCTCATCTGACTTGAACGATCTTTACCGCCGTGTTATCAACCGTAACAACCGTTTGGCTCGTTTGCTTGAGTTGAATGCACCAGGTATCATCGTTCAAAATGAGAAGCGTATGCTTCAAGAAGCAGTTGACGCTTTGATTGACAATGGTCGTCGTGGTCGTCCAATCACAGGACCAGGTAGCCGTCCATTGAAATCATTGAGCCACATGCTTAAAGGTAAACAAGGACGCTTCCGTCAAAACTTGCTCGGTAAACGTGTTGACTTCTCAGGACGTTCTGTTATCGCCGTTGGTCCAACTCTTAAGATGTACCAATGTGGTGTGCCACGTGAAATGGCGATCGAGCTCTTTAAACCATTCGTGATGCGTGAAATTGTTGCCCGTGATATCGTGCAAAACGTCAAAGCTGCTAAACGCTTGGTGGAACGCGGAGATGAGCGTATCTGGGATATTCTTGAAGAAGTGATTAAAGAACACCCAGTGCTTTTGAACCGCGCACCGACCCTTCACCGTTTGGGTATCCAAGCTTTCGAGCCGGTCTTGATTGATGGTAAGGCCCTTCGCTTGCACCCACTTGTCTGTGAAGCCTACAATGCCGACTTTGACGGGGACCAAATGGCCATCCACGTACCACTTTCAGAAGAAGCCCAAGCAGAAGCTCGTATCCTCATGCTAGCTGCTGAGCACATCTTGAACCCGAAAGATGGTAAACCAGTTGTTACTCCATCTCAGGACATGGTTTTGGGTAACTACTACTTGACCATGGAAGAAGCTGGTCGTGAAGGTGAAGGAATGGTCTTCAAAGACCGTGACGAAGCAGTTATGGCTTACCGTAATGGTTATGTTCACCTTCACTCACGTGTTGGTATCGCAACAGACAGCCTCAACAAACCTTGGACAGAAGAGCAAAAACACAAGGTCTTGCTTACAACAGTTGGTAAAATCCTCTTCAACGACATCATGCCAGAGGGTCTACCATACTTGCAAGAACCAAACAATGCCAACTTGACAGAAGGCGTTCCAGCTAAATACTTCTTGCCACTTGGTGGAGATATCAAGGAAGCTATCAACAATCTTGAACTTAACCCTCCATTCAAGAAGAAAAACCTTGGAAATATCATCGCTGAAATCTTCAAACGTTTCCGTACGACAGAAACTTCTGCCCTACTTGACCGTATGAAGAACCTCGGTTACCACCACTCAACTCTTGCAGGATTGACAGTGGGTATTGCCGATATCCCAGTCGTTGATGACAAGGCTGAAATCATTGAAGAATCACACAAACGTGTAGAACAAATCACAAAACAATTCCGTCGTGGTATGATCACAGACGACGAGCGTTATAATGCTGTTACAGCTGAATGGCGTGCTGCCCGTGAAAAACTAGAGAAACGCTTGATTGCCAACCAAGATCCTAAGAACCCAATCGTTATGATGATGGACTCTGGAGCCCGTGGTAACATCTCAAACTTCTCACAACTTGCCGGAATGCGTGGTCTGATGGCAGCTCCGAACGGACGTATCATGGAATTGCCAATCCTTTCAAACTTCCGCGAAGGTTTGTCAGTACTCGAAATGTTCTTCTCAACTCACGGTGCGCGTAAAGGTATGACCGATACGGCCCTTAAGACAGCCGACTCAGGTTACTTGACTCGTCGTTTGGTTGACGTTGCCCAAGACGTTATCATCCGTGAGGACGACTGTGGAACAGACCGTGGTCTCCTTATCCGTTCTATCGCAGAAGGAAAAGAGATGATCGAGTCTCTAGAAGAACGTCTCAACGGTCGTTACACTAAGAAAACCGTTAAACATCCAGAAACTGGTGCAGTGATTATCGGTCCAAATGAGTTGATTACAGAAGACAAGGCGCGTGAAATTGTCAATGCTGGTGTGGAAGAAGTGACTATCCGCTCTGTATTTACATGTAACACTCGTCATGGTGTATGCCGTCACTGTTATGGTATCAACTTGGCGACTGGTGATGCGGTTGAAGTTGGTGAAGCAGTTGGTACAATCGCTGCCCAATCTATCGGGGAACCTGGTACACAGCTTACAATGCGTACCTTCCACACGGGTGGGGTTGCCTCAAATACCGATATCACTCAGGGTCTTCCTCGTGTCCAAGAAATCTTTGAAGCCCGCAATCCTAAAGGGGAAGCGGTTATCACAGAGGTTAAAGGACAAGTTACTGCTATCGAAGAAGATGCATCAACTCGTACTAAGAAAGTCTTTGTTAAGGGTGAAACTGGCGAAGGTGAGTACGTCGTTCCATTTACAGCTCGTATGCGTGTTGAGGTTGGAGACCAAGTAGCGCGTGGTGCTGCTTTGACAGAAGGTTCTATCCAACCAAAACGTCTCCTTGCAGTTCGTGATGTCTTGTCAGTTGAAACTTATCTTCTCGGTGAAGTGCAAAAAGTTTACCGTAGCCAAGGGGTAGAAATCGGTGACAAACACATCGAGGTAATGGTTCGTCAAATGATCCGTAAAGTTCGTGTCATGGATCCAGGTGACACAGATCTTCTCATGGGTACCCTCATGGATATCAATGACTTTACAGATGCCAACAAAGATGTTCTTATCGCAGGTGGAGTTCCAGCGACAGGTCGCCCAGTTCTTATGGGAATTACCAAAGCCTCACTTGAAACAAACAGTTTCTTGTCAGCGGCTTCCTTCCAGGAAACAACTCGTGTCCTTACTGACGCAGCTATCCGTGGTAAGAAAGACCATCTCCTTGGACTTAAAGAAAATGTTATCATCGGTAAGATCATCCCAGCAGGTACTGGTATGGCCCGTTACCGTAACCTTGAACCACAAGCTATCAACGAAGAAGAATACCTTAATCCTCCAGTAGAGGAAGAAGGAAATGAAGAAACAACAGAAGTAGTTGTGGATACTGTCGTTGAAACTGTGGAAGAAACAGTAGAATAAAAGAGAATGAGAGAGCCTTCGGGTTCTCTTTCTATTTTCTGAAAACTTTCTCCATTTTTCCATGAAATGTGGTAAAATAAAAGAAAGAAGCTGACAAAGGAGACGGGTATGGAACAAACATTTTTTATCATTAAACCAGACGGTGTAAAAAGAGGATTAGTGGGTGAGGTGTTGAAACGCATCGAACAACGTGGATTGACAATCGAAAAATTGGAGTTGCGTACAAAGGTTTCAGAAGAGTTGATTGACCAGCACTATCAGAACTTGGTTGACCAAAGTTTTTACCCACCGATTCGTGAATTCATGACTTCAGGACCAGTTCTTGTAGGTATCATTTCTGGTCCCAAAGTAATTGAAACTTGGCGGACCATGATGGGTGCTACTCGTCCAGAAGAAGCTTTACCAGGAACTATTCGAGGTGATTTTGCAAAAGCTGCTGGAGAAAACCAAGCTATTCAAAATGTTGTGCATGGTTCAGATTCAGAAGAGTCAGCTGAGCGAGAGATAGCACTTTGGTTTTAGGGAAAATAGCAAAAAGTTTGATGTAAGGGATACTTGCATCAAACTTTTTTGCATTTTAGACTAGAAAACTGACAGTTGAGAAATATTCTAGCAATGGTGTGTATTTCTAGCATATAATAAGAACAAGTAAGGGAGGAAGAATGATGGAAAGAATGAAAAAGCAAATTAGAGCTTTGTTATTGCTGACGCTTTTTGGACTTAGTGGCTGTTCTTGCATAAGTTTATCGACTTGGTCCTTGATGTTAAATCAAAACTGTTTCTATTATTTAGTGGGTATGTTGCTACTTGCGAGTATTGGGGCAGGGCTAAACTATTATAGAGGGCAGCGAAATCAACATTATTCAGTTTTTAAAGAAGATAGACAACAATTCTTGTATAGCCTGTTGCTCTTAGTAAATATTTTGGGTTTAGCTTTAATTGTCATAGAACATATCCTTGCAGGAAATACATCCGTAGAAGGGGGTGTGGAAGCCTTTCTACCGAGTTTCTTTTTCTTATTTGGTATTGATTTGTTAGTTTTTCTGCCGATTCAGAAGTATGTAAATGGATTGAAAAAGATTTTTGGAAAGAAGGAAATGTGTTTTATTAGTGGATTAGCTATTCTAATCTTTCTCAGAAATCCTTGGATGCTATTATCCATGATCTTTTATATTGCCTTGGGAATGCTATTTCTAGAACTGTTGGTGCCAAAAGTCATTCGTTGGGAAGTTTCATTTTACAGTCATTTGATGAGAGATATCTTGTTAGTTGTCTTTTTACTGTTCCTATTTTAAGATCATAACAAGGACTGGCTCAAGTTTTTAATTCATAATATGGAATTCAGAGATAATACCTAGACAAAGAACAAGTTTTTGGTATAATAGAAACATGTACACTAAAAACGAAGAAGAGTTACAGTCCTTAGGGGAACGTTTGGGCTATTTATTAGAAAAGAATGATGTCTTAATTCTAACTGGAGAACTTGGAGCAGGCAAAACGACCTTTACAAAAGGTCTTGCTAAAGGACTACAGATTACTCAGATGATTAAGAGTCCAACCTACACTATCGTAAGAGAGTATGAAGGTCGTCTTCCTCTTTATCATTTAGATGTTTACCGCATTGAGGGGGATGCTGATTCTATTGATTTAGATGAGTTTCTCTTTGGTGGCGGGGTGACTGTCATCGAGTGGGGACATCTTTTAGGTGATGCCTTACCAGATACTTATTTAGAATTGGAAATTCTAAAAGAAGAAGACGGTCGCAGGCTGAATTTCCAAGCAAAGGGTTTACGTGCAGAAAAACTCTTAGAGGAGCTTCAACATGGAGTATGAGTTGCTCATTAGGGAAGCAGAAGTTGAAGATGCGGCTGAGTTAGTATCATTTTTAAATCGTGTCAGTGTAGAAACAGATTTTACCAGTCTGGACAGGGATGGCATTTTGATGACAGATACTGAGATGGAGTTGTTTGTGGATAAACAGGCTCATTCAGAAAATCAAATCACTTTACTAGCCTTGCTGAATGATGAAATTGCTGGTATTGTAAATATTACAGCTGAGCAGCGCAAGAGAGTTCGGCATATTGGAGATCTCTTCATTGTGATTGGTAAGAAGTATTGGAATAATGGACTGGGGAGTTTGTTACTTGAAGAAGTTGTAGAATGGGCGCAGGCTAGTGGCATTCTTCGTAGACTTCAACTCACTGTCCAAACTCGTAATCAGGCTGCAGTTCATTTATATCAAAAGAATGGTTTTGTCATTGAAGGTAGACAAGATCGCGGTGCGTACATAGAAGAAGGGAAATTTATAGATGTTTACCTGATGGGTAGACTGATAGATTGATAGTAATATGGTTAAAAAAATTATTGGAATGGTGCTAGCTTTTCTAGCTGTGACAGTTTTGGGTGTCGGTGTTTTTGCTTATACCATTTATCAGCAAGGCACACAAACCTTATCAAAGACCTATAAAAAAATAGGGGAAGAAACCAATGTTATTGAGGCGACTGAACCCTTAACGATCCTTTTAATGGGGGTTGATACTGGAAACGTAGAACGAACTGACCCTTGGGAGGGAAATAGTGATTCCATGATTCTCTTAACGGTTAATCCGCATACGAAAAAAACAACGATGTTGAGTTTGGAACGTGATATCTTGACTAAAATTCAGCATAAAGATGGTCAAATCGAAGAAGCTAAACTAAATGCCGCCTACGCTGGTGGTGGTGCGGAATTGGCAATCTCAACTATCCAGAAAATGATGAATATTCATATCGATCGTTACGTTATGGTGAATATGCAGGGGCTGCAACAATTGGTTGATGCAGTTGGCGGGGTGACTGTAAATAATACACTCGGTTTTCCAATTTCGATTACTGACCAGGAAGAATTTAATAAAATTTCCATTGGTGTTGGACAGCAAACTCTAAATGGTGAAGAAGCGCTTGTTTATTCTCGCATGCGCTACCAAGATCCAGAAGGGGACTACGGACGTCAGAAGCGTCAGCGTGAAGTCATTCAAAAGGTTGTTGAAAAAGTTCTTAGCTTGAATAGTGTTAGTCACTATCAGTCTATATTAAAAGCCCTAAGTACCAATATGCAAACCAACATTGATTTATCAGCGAAAAGTATTCCACAATTACTTGGTTATCAAGATTCCTTCAAGAATATTGAAACACATCAATTGCGAGGAGAAGATGCTGAACTGCAGGGCATTTCTTACCAGATTGTTACAACTGAGCATATGTTAGAAATGCAAAATCTCTTACGTCGTTCACTAGGTAAAGAGGAAGTAACTGAAGTAGAAACCAATGCTGTGTTATACGAAGCAATTCTTGGAAGAACTGCTACACCAACGAATGCTTCAAGTGTAGAAATAGAACAAAATTAATAATGAAATCGTGGGAAATTTCCTGCGATTTTTTCAAAAAAATACGAATAGATAGGTAGGAGGAAACATGAAAGCAGAAATCATTGCTGTTGGAACAGAGATTTTGACAGGACAGATTGTCAATACCAATGCTCAGTTTTTATCGGAAAAACTAGCAGAGATTGGAGTAGATGTTTATTTTCAGACGGCTGTAGGAGACAATGAAGCTCGTCTCTTGTCTTTGCTTGAGATTGCCAGTCAACGTAGTAGTCTACTGATTTTGACAGGCGGTTTGGGGCCAACTGAGGACGATTTGACCAAACAAACCCTAGCTAAATTTTTAGGGAAAGAATTAGTCTTTGATCCTCAGGCGCAGGAGAAGTTGGATGTCTTTTTTGACCAGAGACCAGACTATGCCCGAACACCGAATAACGAAAGACAAGCTCAAATTGTAGAGGGAGCGACTCCGCTGCCAAACGAAACAGGACTGGCAGTAGGAGGAATCTTAGAAGTGGACGGAGTGACCTATGTCGTCCTTCCTGGACCACCAAGTGAATTGAAACCCATGGTCTTAAACCAACTTCTACCCAAGTTGATGACAGGGAGCAAGTTGTATTCCCGAGTTCTTCGTTTCTTTGGAATTGGCGAGAGTCAGTTGGTGACCATTTTGGCTGATTTGATTGCCAATCAAACAGATCCGACCTTAGCACCTTATGCCAAGACAGGAGAAGTCACTCTGCGTCTGTCTACAAAAGCTAGCATCCAAGAAGAGGCGAATCAAGCGCTGGATATCTTGGAAAATCAAATCTTAGGTCGCCAGACCTTTGAAGGCCTTTCTTTACGAGACCTTTGTTATGGTTATGGGGAAGAAACTAGTTTAGCTAGCATTGTGGTAGAAGAACTGAAAAAACAAGGGAAAACCATCACGGCTGCAGAGAGTTTGACGGCAGGACTTTTCCAAGCTAGGGTAGCGGATTTTTCGGGTGCTTCAAGTATATTTAAGGGTGGTTTTGTAACCTATAGTCTGGAGGAAAAATCAAAGATGTTGGATATTCCTGTCAAGGATTTGGAAGAACAGGGTGTGGTGTCTGAATATACAGCCCAGAAGATGGCTGAGCAGGCACGTATCAAGACTCAATCTGATTTTGGCCTTAGTTTGACTGGAGTGGCAGGACCAGATAGCCTAGAAGGACATCCAGCTGGGACAGTCTTCATAGGCTTGGCTCAAGAGCAAGGAACTGAGGTCATCAAGGTTAATATTGGAGGTAGAAGTCGAGCAGATGTACGTCACATTGCGGTTATGCATGCCTTTAACCTAGTTCGCAAGGCTTTATTAAGTGACTAACTTTTGATATAATAGTAGATAGGTCTGAGGACCATTAGAATGTAGGAGAATAGAATGGCGAAAAAACCAAAAAAATTAGATGAAATTTCAAAAAAATTCGGGGCAGAACGTGAAAAAGCCTTGAATGACGCTCTTAAATTGATTGAGAAAGACTTTGGTAAGGGTTCAATCATGCGTTTGGGTGAACGTGCCGAGCAAAAGGTACAAGTGATGAGTTCCGGTTCCTTGGCTCTTGATATTGCCCTTGGTTCAGGTGGTTATCCTAAGGGACGTATCATCGAAATCTATGGACCAGAGTCATCTGGTAAGACAACAGTTGCCCTTCATGCAGTTGCGCAAGCGCAAAAAGAAGGTGGGATTGCAGCCTTTATTGATGCGGAGCATGCCCTTGACCCAGCTTATGCTGCGGCTCTTGGGGTCAATATTGACGAATTACTCTTGTCTCAACCAGACTCAGGAGAGCAAGGTCTTGAAATTGCAGGAAAATTGATTGACTCAGGTGCTGTGGACCTTGTCGTAGTCGACTCCGTTGCGGCCCTTGTTCCTCGTGCGGAAATTGATGGAGATATCGGAGATAGCCACGTTGGTTTGCAGGCTCGTATGATGAGTCAAGCCATGCGTAAACTTGGTGCTTCTATCAATAAAACCAAAACAATTGCCATCTTTATCAACCAATTGCGTGAAAAAGTTGGGGTCATGTTTGGAAATCCAGAAACAACTCCTGGTGGACGTGCTCTGAAATTCTACGCTTCAGTGCGTTTGGATGTTCGTGGAAGCACACAAATCAAGGGAACTGGTGACCAGAAAGACACCAATGTCGGTAAGGAAACTAAGATTAAGGTCGTGAAAAACAAGGTGGCTCCGCCATTTAAGGAAGCCTTCGTTGAAATCATGTACGGAGAAGGGATTTCTAAGACAGGTGAGCTTTTGAAGATTGCAAGCGATTTGGATATCATCAAAAAAGCAGGAGCTTGGTACTCTTACAAGGATGAGAAAATCGGGCAAGGCTCTGAAAATGCTAAGAAATACTTGGCAGATAATCCAGAAATCTTTGATGAAATTGACCATCAAGTGCGTGTTCAATTTGGTTTGATTGATGGAGAAGAAGCTTCTGTAGAAGGTGTTGAAACTAAAAAAGATGACGTAGTTCAAGCAGATTCTGTGAATGAAGAAGTGACACTTGACCTAGGCGACGAACTTGAAATCGAAATTGAAGAATAAGCTGTTAAAGTAGTGGAGAAATTCACTGCTTTTTCATTGTCTAGTTCTGGCATAGTTTGCTGTTTCTTGTCGCTCCTCTAGAAAGCTGATATAATAGCCTTATGAATAAAAAACGAACAGTGGACCTGATACATGGTCCTATTCTCCCCTCACTTTTGAGTTTTGCCTTTCCAATCTTGCTGTCCAATATTTTTCAACAGCTCTATAATACTGCTGATGTCTTGATCGTTGGGCGTTTTCTTGGCCAAGATTCCTTGGCAGCAGTAGGGGCGACAACTGCCATTTTTGACTTGATTATAGGCTTTACACTTGGTGTCGGAAATGGTATGGGGATTGTCATTGCCCGCTATTATGGGGCTCGAAATTTTACAAAAATCAAGGAAGCGGTAGCAGCAACCTGGATCCTAGGTGCTCTTTTGAGCATTGTAGTGATGCTACTGGGCTTTTTTGGATTGTATCCTCTCTTGCAATACTTAGATACCCCTGCAGAAATCCTTCCGCAGTCCTATCAATATATATCTATGATTGTGACCTGTGTCGGTGTCAGCTTTGCCTATAATCTCTTTGCAGGCTTGTTGCGGTCTATTGGGGACAGTCTAGCAGCCCTTGGCTTTCTGATTTTCTCTGCCTTGGTCAATGTGGTTCTGGATCTCTATTTCATTACGCAACTGCATCTGGGAGTTCAATCTGCGGGCCTTGCTACCATCATTTCGCAAGGCTTATCAGCGGTTCTCTGCTTTTACTATATTCGTAAGAGTGTTCCAAAACTTCTACCTAAGCTGAAACATTTCAAATGGAACAAGGCCCTGTACGCGGATCTTTTGGAGCAAGGTTTGGCTATGGGCTTGATGAGTTCTATTGTATCTATCGGTAGTGTGATTTTACAGTCTTCTGTTAATACCTTTGGTGCCGTGATTATTAGTGCCCAGACGGCGGCTCGACGCATTATGGCCTTCGCCCTTCTTCCTATGACTGCTATTTCTGCTTCGATGACAACTTTTGCTTCGCAGAATCTTGGTGCTAAGAGACCAGACCGCATTGTTCAAGGACTTCGAATCGGCAGTCGTTTAAGTATGTCATGGGCAGGCTTTATCTGTGTCTTTCTATTTTTTGCCAGTCCAGCCTTGGTTTCCTTCTTGGCCAGTTCGACGGATGGTTACTTGGTAGAAAATGGTAGTCTGTACTTGCAAATCAGCTCAGCCTTTTATCCTATTTTGAGTCTCTTGTTGATTTATCGCAATTGCTTGCAGGGCTTGGGGCAAAAGGTCCTTCCTCTGGTTTCCAGCTTTATAGAACTAATCGGGAAAATCGTTTTTGTGGTCTTGATTATTCCTTGGGCAGGCTATAGAGGAGTTATACTTTGTGAACCCCTTATCTGGGTTGCTATGACCGTTCAACTCTACTTTTCACTGTTCCGTCATCCTTTGATAAAAGAAGGCAAGGCTATCTTGGCAGCCAAAGTATCATCCTAGCTGTATTTGCTAAATAAAATCTATTTCCTCTAGTGAAAATCGAAAAAACTTGTGTTATAATAAGAAAGATTAAAATGTGAAAAAAGGAGATTCCTAATGGGACGTAAATGGGCCAATATCGTAGCCAAGAAAACGGCTAAAGATGGAGCTAACTCTAAAGTATATGCAAAATTTGGTGTAGAAATCTATGTAGCAGCTAAAAAAGGTGATCCAGACCCAGAATCAAACACTGCTTTGAAATTCGTTATCGACCGTGCTAAACAAGCCCAAGTGCCAAAACACGTTATCGATAAAGCGATTGATAAAGCAAAAGGAAACACAGACGAAACCTTTACAGAAGGACGTTACGAAGGTTTTGGACCAAATGGTTCTATGCTGATCGTTGATACCTTGACTTCTAACGTTAACCGTACCGCAGCCAATGTCCGTGCTGCCTTTGGTAAAAACGGTGGAAACATGGGTGCTTCAGGTTCTGTTTCTTACCTCTTTGACAATAAGGGGGTTATTGTATTTGCTGGCGAAGATGCGGATGCAGTCTTTGAGCAATTGCTAGAAGCAGATGTGGATGTGGACGATGTAGAAGCAGAGGAAGGAACAATCACTGTTTACACAGCTCCAACTGACCTTCATAAGGCTATTGTTGCCCTTCGTGAGTCAGGTATCGAAGAATTCCAAGTGACTGAATTGGAAATGATTCCTCAGTCAGAAGTGGAATTGTCAGGCGAAGACCTTGAAACTTTTGAAAAACTTTACAGCGTCCTTGAGGACGACGAAGACGTACAAAAGATCTACACAAACGTAGATGGATTCTAATTTAACCTAGAAAACATGATCCTAAGTGAGAAACTCACTTGGGATTTTTTGAATCAAGAAAATAGTTCTCTAGGAAACTTTTTTCTTGACATCTCTTTTTAAAGTGGTAAAATAGTTCCCATGGAAACTTATTTAGTTCCTAGGAGAACTAAATGTGATGGTTAGAAAGGAGCTAGTATGGATAAACCAATGTTGGTCTTTAAGCGTTTTGGTCATCAGATTCATCTGATGGTGCAAAAGGAAGCCAAGCGTTGTGGCATTGAATTTATGGGTGGACCACAAGGTCAAGTTGTACGTTTTTTGGATAGCCGTGAGGAAAATCAAGACTTAGTCTTGATTAAAGATATCGAGCAGGAACTCAATATTACCAAGTCTGTGGCGAGTAACTTGGTCAAGCGTATGGTACAAAATGGTTTGGTGGAATTGGAGGCGAGTCCTGTCGATAAGCGGGCCAAGTTTGTTCGTCTGACGGACAAATCGCGTTCTCAAATGAAGCAGGTTAAAGCCTTCTTTGAACGCATTGACAACCAGTTGATGGCAGACATTGATGAAGATGAATTACTGATTTTTGAGAAAGTCCTCAATCAACTACAGGAAAATATCAAGAGAATAGGAGGAGAGAATGAAGAAATTAGCTAAACGAATTAATAGAAAAGAATGGGGGATGATTTTTCTAGCCATTCTCTTTACTTGCTTTTCAGTCTACCTAGAGTTGGAAGTTCCAACCTATATCTCGAAAATTACGGATTTGCTGGGAAGTCAAGGAACCAACTTGGATGAGTTATGGCAACCAGCAGGTATGATGGTCGGAATGTCTTTTTTTGCCTTCTTGTCCGCAGTCGCAGTTGGATTTTTTGCATCCAGAGTGGCTGCTTCTTACACTAGTAGGCTGAGAAGTGATATTTTTAACCGAGTTTTAGACTACTCACAGACAGAGATTAAGAAATTCTCTATTCCCAGCCTCCTAACTCGTACCACTAATGATATTACCCAAGTTCAGATGTTGATCACCATGGGCTTGCAAGTGGTTACGCGTGGTCCAATTATGGCTATCTGGGCTATCGGGAAGATTTTAGGTCATTCAGAATACTGGCTCTGGGCTGTACTTGTGGCAGTGATTGTCAATGTTTTGATGACAACAGTTTTGATGACGCTAGCCTTTCCAAAACAGTCCTTGATTCAGAGTCTGACTGATAAACTGAACAGCATTACTCGTGAAAGTTTAACAGGTATTCGCGTTGTTCGTGCCTACAATGCTGAAAAGTACCAAGATGAGAAATTTGCAGCAGCAAATGATGAATTGACACGCTTGAATTTGTTTGTCAACCGTCTTATGGCCATTTTGAATCCCATTATGATGGGGATTTCAAGTGGTTTGAGTGTGGCGATTTACTGGATTGGGGCCTATGTGATTAACGATGCTGCTCCGACAGCACGTCTGCCCCTCTTTAGTGACATGGTTGTTTTCATGTCTTATGCCATGCAGGTTGTTATGGGCTTCCTTCTCATGGGAGCACTCTTCATCGTTCTTCCTCGAACCATGGTCTCTGCCAAGCGGATTAATCAGGTTCTAGATTTGCATTCTTCTATCCAAAATCCTGCTCAAGTGCAGCTGGCTGATGAAAATCTCAAAGGTCAGGTCGAGTTTAAGGATGTGACCTTCCGCTATGCGGCAAATTCGGAGGCAGTTATTGAGCATGTTAGCTTTAGAGCAGAAGCTGGCCAAACAGTGGCCTTTATTGGCTCAACTGGTTCTGGTAAATCAACTCTGGTCAATCTGATTCCACGTTTCTATGACGTATCAGCAGGAGAAATTCTAGTGGACGGAGTTAATGTTCAAGATTACGGTTTGGAAGATTTGCGCAACAAGGTTGGCTATATTCCACAAAAAGCTGTACTCTTTTCAGGTGATGTCAAGGGCAATCTAGACTTTGGACACAGTCAAGAAACACCACTTAGTGAGGAGGCTATGTGGCAGGCCTTGGAATTGGCCCAGTCTAAGAAGTTTATCGAGGATAAGGAAGCTGGCTTGGAGTCAGAAGTAGCTCAAGGAGGAACCAACTTCTCAGGTGGACAAAGACAGCGTCTGGCAATTGCGCGTGCCTTGGCTCGGAAGCCAGAAATCCTCATCTTTGATGACTCCTTCTCAGCCTTGGACTACAAGACAGATCGAGTTCTTCGCCAAGAGTTAGCAGAGAAAACAAAAACTATGACCAAACTCATCGTCGCACAGCGTATTTCAACAATTATGGATGCAGATTTGATTTTGGTCTTGGATCAAGGAAAAGTCGTGGGACAAGGCACCCACAAGGAACTTCTAGCTAATAACGAAGTTTACCAAGAAATTGCCTATTCACAACTATCGAAGGAGGAATTGGAACATGGAAAATAAGAAAATGTCTCTCTGGAAACAGAGTAAACCCTATCTTGCAGGCCTCCAGTTTGCCCTTCTAATCGCCTTTCTAGCAACAATCCTATCCAATATCATTACTGTTTATGGGCCAACCCGTATTAAGGAAATGACTAATATCATTGCCAGTGGTCTGGAAACAAGTGTGGATGTCGCGGCGGTTGCAGCCATTGGTAGTTTTTTGGCCGTCATCTATATAATTGGGCTTCTATCAAATTATTTGCAGGCCTTTCTGTTTACAACAGCTATTCAACGTTTTTCAGAGCGCTTGAGATCAGCCATTGCAGAGAAAATCAATAGCCTACCATTGGGATATTTTGATGGACACTCTCAGGGGGATACTTTGTCTCGTGTAACCAATGACGTTGACACTGCAGCCCAGTCCCTTAATCAAAGTCTGGGAACAGTTCTTTCATCCACTTTACTGGTCGTGGCAGTCTTGGTAACCATGTTTGGGATGAACTGGATTTTAGCCTTGGTGACGGTTGTGTCAACCCTTATTGGTTTTGTTTTCGTGTCCGTCTTTATGGGCAAATCACAGGGATTTTTTAAGAGTCAGCAACAAGATTTGGCAGCTGTCAATGGCTATGTGGAGGAAATGTACTCTGGCCATAATGTGGTGACCAGTTACAATGCTATCGAGAGCACGAAAGAAGAATTTACGACATTAAATAATCGTCTGTATGACAGCATCTGGAAATCTCAATTTATTTCAGGAATTATGATGCCGATTATGATGTTTATTGGGAACTTTAGCTATGCATTGGTGATTATCGTTGGTGCAGCCTTGGCCTTAAATGGGCACATCAGTATCGGGATTATCGTTGCCTTTATGGCCTACGTTCGTATCTTTTCTCAGCCTCTTTCACAAATTGCCCAAGGGATTACTAGTCTTCAGCAGGCTAGTGCAGCCATGGGACGTGTCTTCGAATTTCTAGCTGAAAAGGAAATGGAAGACGAATCCCATAAAGAAAGACAATTGAGCGATATGAAAGGTCAAGTAGTCTTTGATCGAGTCTCCTTTGGTTACACACCAGATCGAACTATTATCCATGACTTTTCTGCGACCGCTCATGCAGGTCAAAAGGTTGCCATTGTCGGACCGACAGGAGCTGGTAAGACAACCATTGTCAATCTTTTGATGAAGTTCTATGAGATTGATAAGGGAAGTATCCGCATCGATGGTGTGGATACCAAGGATATGAAGCGTTCGGAAGTACACGATGCCTTTTCAATGGTCTTGCAGGATACTTGGCTCTTTGAAGGAACCATCCGAGACAATCTTATCTATAACCAAACAGGTATTAGTGATGAGCGCGTGATTGAAGCCAGCAAGGCTGTAGGGATTCACCACTTTATCATGACTCTACCAGATGGTTACGATACCGTCTTGGATGATACAGTGACCTTGTCTGTCGGGCAAAAACAACTCTCGACCATTGCTCGTGCTTTGCTGAAAGATGCACCACTCCTAATCCTAGATGAAGCGACCTCTTCGGTTGATACACGGACGGAAGAATTAATCCAGAAAGCCATGGACCGTTTGATGGAGGGAAGAACTTCCTTTGTCATCGCCCACCGCTTGTCTACTATCCGAAATGCTGATCTTATTCTGGTTATGAAAGATGGAAATATCATCGAGCAAGGAAATCATGATGAGCTGATAGCGCAAGCTGGTTTCTACGCTGATCTCTACAACAGTCAATTTACAGAAGACGAAGCAGAAGGATAAATCGAAAGAAGGCTTGACGGCCTTCTTTTTCTGCACTATACTAGAAGACAAGTGCTTCCCTATAAGCAAAATTTGAGTAAGTGATGAGAAAATATATGAAAAATTATCAAGAATGGTATGAGCACATGGCTGGTAAAATTGGAAACAAGCCTTTCTTTCTGAGATTGTTAAGATTTTTCAATCGGTTCATGACAATAGTTATGCCTATGATTTATCTAACCTTGTTAGCAACTACCTATCTTCAAGAAGGACTTGGGAAACAGGTCTGGATCTACCTGTTTATTCCAGCGTCAGGTTTTGTGATTTTGTCCTTTCTCCGTAAGAAAATCAATTCTCCTAGGCCTTATGAAGTTTGGGAAATTGTACCGCTACTAGACAGAGATAGTCCTGGTCAGTCTATGCCTAGTCGTCATGTCTTTTCAGCAACCATTATCTCCATGGCTTGCTTACATGCTAGTCTAGCTGTAGGGGTTATCTTGTTGCTCTTGTCAGCCATCCTCGGTCTAGTAAGAGTCTTAGGTGGCGTGCATTTTCCCAAGGATGTCTTGGTTGGTTATGCTTGCGGACTTGTGTGGGGTGTGATTTTCTTTCTATTTTGACCTGTAAGTTAATACTCAATGAAAATCAAAGAGCAAACTAGGAAGCTAGCCGCAAGCTGTACTTGAGTACGGTAAGGCGACGCTGACGTGGTTTGAATTTGATTTTCGAAGAGTATAAGGTGGTCCTACAACCACTTACGTGCCGAAAGTAACCACTTGCTTTTTTGCTCTTGTTTTCTTATTTTACCTTTGATATAGTAGAGTCAGAAAGGAGATGGAATGAAGTTACGAATCGAAATTGACAGCAATTTAGAGGAAACTGAAATTGTCATCAAAGCAGCGGCTTTGACGGATGAGATTGCGGATTTGCAGCGACTCTTGCAAGAGTCCAAGTCTCCTAGGTTGATTTTTTACAAGGGGACGGGTGAATATTATCTGAACTTGTCGGAAATTCTCTTCTTTGAGACAGAAGGGAACAAGATTTATGCCCATACCCAGAAAGAGGCCTACGAAGTTCGGCTTAAACTCTATGAGTTAGAGGCTATCCTTCCTCGCTATTTCAGTCGGGTATCCAAGTCAACTATAGCTAATATTCGGCAAGTCTATTCGGTGGACAAGTCCTTTTCAGGAACGGGCACCATTTCCTTTTATCAGACCCACAAGGAGGTTCATGTGTCACGGCATTACCAATCCCTCCTAAAGGAAAATCTAAGAAACATGAGGTAAGAACATGAAAAAGAAAGCATTTGGTATTGTGTTGCTGGTTTTAGCAGTATGGATTTTGTTGCAAGGAAATTTTGGCATTCCTTCTTTGGATGGTAAAATATGGCCTTTACTTGGTATCGTCTTTTTTGCCTACCAGTCAGTTGAATCTTTGCTTCGTCGTCACCTGACATCAGCAGTTTTTACAGCTCTAGTAGCCTTAATGATTGCAAATCATTTTTATAACATTTTGCCTATCCCAAATCAGTCTTTATTTTGGGCTAGTATCTTAGCAGTGCTAGGTGTTGGCTATCTCACTCACTCAAGTAAGTTTTGGAACGGGAAAAAATGGTGGTATGATGGGGAAAAGACCATTCTAACAGATAAGGAAGTTGCTTTTGGAAGTGGGACTTTCTATAAACAAGATCAAGATCTTGTAGAAGACCAAGTAGAAGTTGCTTTTGGAAATGCAAAAATCTACTATGACAATGCAGAGATGTTAGGTGATTTTGCAACTTTAAATATCGAAGTGGCTTTCGGAAATGCAACCGTCTATGTTCCACAACACTGGCGTGTCGATTTGAAAGTAGAAACATCCTTTGGTGCAGCCAAGGCAGACGCTCCTGTAGCGCCAACAAGCAAAACCTTGATTATTCGCGGGGAAGTGGCTTTTGGTAAACTTGGTGTTGTCTACGTCAAATAAAAAAATCTTCCAATTCCCTTGCAAAAATGAAGAAAGTGTGATAACATAGTACGGTATGTGGTGCTAGCACATCCGCTATATTAGATCTAATAGGAGGAAAACACAATGGCTAAAGTATGTTACTTTACAGGTCGTAAGACTGTATCAGGAAACAACCGTTCACACGCGATGAACCAAACAAAACGTGCCGTAAAACCAAACCTTCAAAAAGTTACTGTTCTTATCGATGGTAAACCTAAAAAAGTTTGGGCTTCAGCTCGTGCTTTGAAATCAGGTAAAGTTGAACGCGTTTAATAATAAAAGTAAGGAGACCTTAGGGTCTTTTTTCTTTTACTGTAGATATAAAATCATTTGAAAAATAGAGTAAATATCCGCTGATACAGTATTCTGCTTTTACACTTGGGCTGAAATATGATAAAATAGAGTATCAACTAGTTGAGGTAAAAAGGATGACTGTAAAAATTAATACAAAAGATGGTCAAATCGAACTAACAGATGAAGTGATTGCAACCGTCGTAGGTGGAGCAGCAACTGAGATTTTTGGTGTGGTCGGTATGGCTAGTAAAAATGCCCTCAAAGATAATTTCCAAGCCCTTCTAGGTAAGGAAAATTACTCTAAAGGTGTGGTCGTAAAGGCAGCCGAAGATGGCAGCATTGCAGTTGATGTATATACCGTGTTGAGCTACGGAACAAAGATTAGCGAAGTGTCAAAAAACATTCAAGAGCGTGTTCGTTTTAGTTTGGAAAACCAACTTGGAATTACTGCTCAGACTGTAAATGTCTACATTCAAAATATCAAAGTTGTAGGAGAATAACCGTGTCAAAAATTACTACTAGCTTATTTCAAGAAATGGTGCAGGCTGCATCAACTCGCTTGAATAAGCAAGCTGAATATGTCAATTCATTAAACGTCTTTCCAGTTCCAGATGGAGATACTGGAACAAATATGGGAATGACCATTGAAAATGGTGCTAAAGAAGTTGCAGACAAGCCAGCTTCTACAGTTGGCGAGGTAGCGAGCATTCTTGCCAAAGGTCTTTTGATGGGTGCGCGTGGAAACTCAGGTGTTATTACGTCTCAGCTTTTCCGTGGATTTTCACAAGCCATCAAGGATAAAGACGAGTTAACAGGTCAAGACTTGGCCCTTGCCTTCCAATCAGGTGTAGAAGTTGCCTATAAGGCAGTGATGAAACCAGTCGAAGGAACGATTTTGACAGTTTCTCGTGGAGCTGCTATCGGTGCTAAGAAAAAAGCTGAGCAAACAGATGACGCTGTTGAAGTCATGCGCGCAGCCTTGGAAGGTGCTAAAACAGCTCTAGCTAAAACACCAGACATGCTTCCAGTATTGAAAGAAGTTGGCGTTGTGGATTCAGGTGGTCAAGGACTGGTCTTCATCTATGAAGGTTTCCTTTCAGCCCTTACTGGTGAATATATTGCATCTGAGGACTTTGTAGCGACTCCGGCCAACATGAGTGAAATGATCAATGCTGAACATCATAAGTCTGTAGCTGGTCACGTAGCGACTGAGGACATCACCTTTGGTTACTGTACTGAAATCATGGTAGCTCTTAAGCAAGGTCCAACCTATGCCAAAGATTTTGACTACGACGAATTCCGTAACTACTTGAATGAACTCGGGGATTCTCTCCTTGTTGTCAATGATGATGAAATTGTCAAAGTCCATGTCCATACAGAAGATCCAGGACTTGTTATGCAAGAAGGTCTCAAATATGGTAGCTTGGTCAAGGTAAAAGTTGACAATATGCGTAACCAACACGAAGCACAGGTTGAGAAAGAAGCTGCTCAAGTTAGCAAACCAGCTGAAGAAAAAGAGTATGCTTTGATTGCTGTAGTGGCTGGTAAAGGTTTAGCAGATATCTTCCGTTCACAAGGTGTTGATTATGTTATCGAAGGTGGTCAAACCATGAACCCTTCAACAGAAGACTTTATCAAGGCTGTTGAACAGGTCAACGCTCGTAACATTATCTTCCTACCAAACAACAAGAACATCTTCATGGCAGCTCAATCTGCAGCAGAAGTTTTGGAACAACCAGCAGTAGTGGTTGAAGCTCGTACTCTTCCTCAAGGATTGACTAGTCTTCTTGCATTTGACCCAAGTAAGTCAATCGAAGAAAACCAAGAGCGTATGACAGCTGCTCTTAGCGATGTTGTTAGCGGAAGCGTCACAACAGCTGTGCGTGATACAACAATCGATGGCTTAGAAATCCATGAAAATGATAATCTTGGTATGGTCGATGGGAAAATTCTAGTGTCAAACCCTGACATGCACCAAACCTTGACAGAAACCTTGAAACATATGTTGGATGAAGATAGTGAAATCGTAACTTTCTATATTGGTGAAGACGGAAGTGAAGAACTTGCTAATGAAATTGCTCAAGAAATCGCAGAAGAATTCGAAGATGTTGAAGTTGAGATTCACCAAGGGCAACAACCTGTTTACCCATACCTATTTAGTGTGGAATAAAAATTTAATAGATTAAAAAGAAAGTTGATTTTACAACTTTCTTTTTTTATGACATTTGTCATATTTCCTCATGACAGAAGCTTCTAGTGATTCTACCTTCAAAGAATTATACTAGATGTATCAAATGGAGGAAGAAAAAAATGAAACATAAAGTAATGGTCGCAATGAGTTTAGTAGCAGCAGGAATCATGACTTATCTCATGTTCTCAGGATTGGATGAAGATTTCTATCATTTTCCTTGGGAGCTATTTGCAGGATTTGGAATGATGTCCTGGCTTATCCGAGAAGGTTTGAAATTAGTCTCAGATGTGAAAAAGGAGTTTGAAAAATGAAAAAAGCGTTTCTCTATCTTTTTATTGGACTATCACTAGTGGTATGGTTGGTAGAAATGTTTACAGGTTGGTTTGATCAAGCCTTCCTTCACCAATTCATCCGTGGTGCCTGGGGATTAGGATTTATGATTTTTATCGCCTTTCCGATGGGAAAGGAGTGGCTGAAAGGAGAATATCATGAACATGATTAAGGTAGAAAGCTTAAATAAAATCATCAAGGGCAAGGCTATTTTGAAGGATATTTCCTTTGAGGTAGCTGAAGGTGAATGCGTCGCCTTTATTGGTCCCAATGGTGCTGGAAAGACAACACTCTTGGACTGTTTGCTTGGAGATAAACTGGTCACCAGCGGTCAAGTATCCATCCAAGGCTTGTCAGTGACGAGTTCTCAGTTAGACTATATTAGAGGTTATCTGCCTCAAGAAAATGTCATCGTTCAGAAATTAAAGGTTAAAGAGTTGATTGCTTTCTTTCAAAGTATTTATCCAAACCCTTTGAGCAGACAAGAAATTGATCAACTATTGCAGTTTGGCAAGCAACAAAAAGAAGAGTTGGCAGAAAAATTATCAGGCGGGCAAAAGCGTCTTTTCTCTTTTGTCTTAACTTTAATTGGGCGACCAAAGTTAATCTTTTTAGATGAGCCTACTTCGGCCATGGATACCTCAACTCGTCAACGTTTTTGGGAGATTATTCAGGAGTTAAAAGCGCAAGGAGCCACCATTCTTTATTCGTCCCATTATATTGAGGAAGTAGAACACACCGCAGATCGCATTTTGGTCTTAAATAAGGGAGAGTTGATTCGTGATACGACACCTCTAGCCATGCGCAGTGAGGAGATTGAAAAGCACTTTATCCTACCTCTGGCTTACAAAGAAGTTGTCGAACAGTCTAACTTGGTTGAAAACTGGTCACAAAAACAAGATGCCCTGCAAGTAGTCACACGCGAAGCAGATGCTTTCTGGGAACTGTTAGTCAGAGCAGGATGTAGGATTCAAGAAATTGAAGTCAATAATCGCAGTTTGCTGGATACAATCTTTGAAGAAACACAAAAGGGAGATGACTAAGATGAAACGATTGATCGCACTAAACAAGATAGAATTTCTATTGACCAAACGACAATTAGTAACTTATCTATTGTCAGTAGGGATGCCGACGGCCTTCTATTTATTCTTTTCAGGCATGTATCAGGACACACCAGGTGGGCCAGCTAATTTTATGCGTGATTACCTCATCTCCATGACGGCTTTTTCCATGATGTCGACTGCTATGTTTTCATTTCCAGCTGTCTTACATACTGACAAGATTAACAACTGGCAGAAAACATTACGTCATAGCCCTGTAAATATGGTAGAATATTATCTATCAAAGATAACAAGTATGATGGTTGATTATTTGGTTTCAATCCTAGTTGTATTCTCAGTCGGGCACTTGGTCAGAGGTGTGGATATGCCTTTAGGAAGCTGGATTGGGGCTGGGCTCTTGCTGATAGTAGGAAGTGTAGCTTTTGTAGCGCTTGGCTTGACCTTGACACTCTTGCCTTCTAGTCAGCTGATGTCTGTCGTGGGCAATCTTCTTTATCTAGGCTTGGCTGTTTTAGGCGGACTCTGGATGCCCATCTCTTTATTTCCAGACTGGATGCAAGCAATCGGGAAGTGTCTACCAACTTATCAGTTGATGGAGTTGCTCAAGACCTTCTTAAACGAGGGTAGCATCAATCTATCAGCCACAGTTTATTTACTTGTTTTTTCAGCAGTTTTATTTGGTTTGACTATTTACCTTCAAGGTCATAAGGAGAATGCTTAATGCTTGAAAGACTGAAAAGCATACATTATATGTTTTGGGCCAGTTTAATTTTTATGATTTTCCCCATCCTACCTGTAGTGACTGGATGGCTTTCTGCCTGGCATTTATTGATTGATATTCTATTTGTAGTGGCGTATTTGGGTGTTTTAACAACTAAGAGCCAGCGCCTATCTTGGCTATATTGGGGCCTCATGCTGACTTATGTAGTTGGGAATACTGCCTTTGTTGCTGTTAATTATATCTGGTTTTTCTTTTTCTTATCCAATCTCTTAAGTTATCATTTCAGCGTACGTAGTTTAAAGTCTTTACATGTCTGGACTTTTCTTCTTGCTCAAGTCCTTGTTGTGGGCCAACTGTTGATTTTTCAGAGAATCGAAGTTGAGTCTCTATTCTATCTACTTGTAATTCTTGCTTTTGTCGATTTAATGACTTTTGGCTTGGTTCGGATTCGTATTGTGGAGGATTTGAAAGAAGCGCAGGCCAAGCAAAATATCCAGATAAATCTATTGTTAGCAGAAAACGAGCGCAATCGTATCGGTCAGGATTTGCATGATAGTCTGGGGCATACTTTTGCTATGCTTAGTGTTAAAACTGATCTAGCCTTGCAGTTATTTCAAATACAGGCTTATCCACAGGTGGAAAAGGAATTAAGAGAAATACAGCAAATTAGCAAAGAATCAATGCGTGAAGTTCGAACGATTGTGGAAAATCTTAAGTCTAGAACTTTGACATCCGAACTAGAGACTGTGAAAAAGATGTTAGAAATTGCTGGAATTGAGGTGGAAACAGATAATCAACTAGACACTGCCAGCCTTACTCAGGAATTGGAGTCAACGGCTTCTATGATTTTGCTTGAGTTAGTGACCAATATCATCAAACATGCCAAAGCGTCGAAGACTTACTTAAAATTACAACGAACAGAGAAAGAACTCGTTTTAACAGTAAGAGATGATGGCTGTGGCTTCGCTTCTATAAAGGGGGATGAGCTCCATACAGTCCGAGATCGTGTCCTTCCATTTTCAGGAGAAGTAAAGGTAATTAGTTGGAAACAACCGACAGAAGTTCAGGTTCGACTACCTTATAAGGAGAGAAACTAAGATGAAACTACTTGTTGCAGAAGATCAAAGTATGTTGCGAGATGCCATGTGCCAGTTGCTCACGCTTCAACCGGATGTAGAGTTTGTCTTTCAAGCCAAGAATGGGCAAGAAGCAATCCAACTATTAGAAAAGGAATCTGTGGATATCGCCATCCTTGACGTAGAGATGCCCGTTAAGACAGGTCTTGAAGTCTTGGAGTGGATTCGAGCAGAAAAGTTAGAAACAAAGGTAGTTGTGGTGACAACCTTCAAGCGCCCTGGTTATTTTGAACGTGCGGTCAAGGCTGGAGTGGATGCTTATGTCTTGAAAGAGAGAAGCATTGCAGATCTTATGCAAACCTTGCACACGGTCCTCGAAGGGCGCAAGGAGTATTCGCCTGAATTGATGGAAGTGGTGATGGCGCATCCCAATCCATTAACAGAGCAAGAAATCGCAGTTTTAAAGGGAATCGCTCAGGGTTTCTCTAACCAAGAAATTGCAGACAAACTTTATCTATCCAACGGAACAGTCCGAAACTATGTCACTAATATTCTTTCGAAACTAGATGCAGGTAATCGAACAGAGGCAGCTAATATCGCCAAAGAATCTGGTTGGTTGTGATGATATAATATTTTTTTGAACATTATGAGTTAAAATTGATGGGATTGAATGGAACAATCCCAAACTTTAGGAGGGACTTATTCCTCCTTTTCTTTCTTTTGGGAGCAGTACTAAAGAGCTAAAATTAACAATAAAAAAGAAAAATATCTTGACAAGCAAGGGAAAAATTTGTTACAATAATAGACGGTACTTTTTACTTTTGGTCTCTCAAGAGTGTACAGGGACGTGCTGACAAATGTTGCAAAAGTACACACAGATGATAGCTGTCACCAAGTGTATCATCACCAAAAATAAAAAAACACAGGAGAATGTAGATGCCTACAATTAACCAATTGGTTCGCAAACCGCGTAAATCAAAAGTAGAAAAATCTAAATCACCAGCTTTGAACGTTGGTTACAACAGTCATAAAAAAGTTCAAACAAACGTTTCTTCACCACAAAAACGTGGTGTTGCAACTCGTGTTGGAACAATGACACCTAAAAAACCTAACTCAGCCCTTCGTAAATTCGCTCGTGTACGTTTGAGCAACCTTATCGAAGTTACTGCCTACATCCCAGGTATCGGACACAACTTGCAAGAGCACAGCGTGGTTCTTCTTCGCGGTGGACGTGTAAAAGACCTTCCAGGGGTACGTTACCATATCGTCCGTGGTGCACTTGATACTGCAGGTGTTAACGATCGTAAACAAGGCCGTTCTAAATACGGTACTAAACGTCCAAAAGCATAAGGAAAGGGGATAAAGAGAAATGAGTCGTAAAAATAGAGCTCCAAAACGTGACGTATTGCCAGATCCGCTTTACAATTCACAACTAGTTACTCGTCTTATCAACCGCGTTATGCTTGACGGTAAACGTGGTACAGCTGCTTCAATCGTTTACGGTGCTTTTGAGCAAATCAAAGAAGCTACTGGTAACGATGCACTTGAAGTATTTGAAACAGCTATGGAAAACATCATGCCTGTACTTGAAGTACGTGCACGCCGTGTTGGTGGTTCTAACTACCAAGTCCCAGTTGAAGTTCGTCCAGAACGTCGTACAACACTTGGACTTCGTTGGTTGGTAACAATCGCTCGTCTTCGTGGTGAACACACAATGCAAGACCGTCTTGCAAAAGAAATCTTGGATGCTGCTAACAACACTGGTGCAGCTGTTAAGAAACGTGAAGACACTCACCGTATGGCTGAAGCTAACCGTGCATTCGCACACTTCCGTTGGTAATATAGGATGCGAAAGCGTTAAGAAAGTCCCAGAGAAAATAGGGAATCGAAGCAGGTTGCGATTGCAACCAATGAGATTCATCTTTTTCTCCAGACTTTTAGCTTGAGCTCAACTAGGTCATGATGCTAGGAACGGTAAGGATGTAAGGTGAAAATAGGAAACTGACTAAGGTGAAAATAGGAAACTGACAATATAAGGAAGTTTATCTTTTTCACACAGCATTCCGTTCCAGCTCAAATCGGCTAACTAACTTTAGCCTGAGTTCAATTGAGCTCAATCAGCTCTTAGCAACAATTCAACTTACCATCTCGTAAGTTGAAACCAACAATAGCATGAAAACATTGAGAACGGGTAGGTCCTGCCTATCCGTTTTTATTAAAATCGTGTTATAATAGAATAGAAATCAAAAATAAATAGGAGAAACAAACCTCATGACACGCGAATTTTCACTTGAAAAAACTCGTAATATCGGTATCATGGCTCACGTCGATGCTGGTAAAACAACAACTACTGAGCGTATTCTTTACTACACTGGTAAAATCCACAAAATCGGTGAAACTCACGAAGGTGCGTCACAAATGGACTGGATGGAGCAAGAGCAAGAACGTGGTATCACTATCACATCTGCTGCTACAACAGCTCAATGGAACAACCACCGCGTAAACATTATCGACACACCAGGACACGTGGACTTCACAATCGAAGTACAACGTTCTCTTCGTGTATTGGATGGTGCGGTTACCGTTCTTGACTCACAATCAGGTGTTGAGCCTCAAACTGAAACAGTTTGGCGTCAAGCAACTGAGTATGGAGTTCCACGTATCGTATTTGCCAACAAAATGGACAAAATCGGTGCTGACTTCCTTTACTCTGTAAGTACACTTCACGATCGTCTTCAAGCAAATGCACACCCAATCCAATTACCAATCGGTTCTGAAGATGACTTCCGTGGTATCATCGACTTGATCAAGATGAAAGCTGAAATCTATACTAACGACCTTGGTACAGATATCCTTGAAGAAGATATTCCAGCTGAATACCTTGACCAAGCACAAGAATACCGTGAAAAATTGGTTGAAGCAGTTGCTGAAACTGATGAAGAATTGATGATGAAATACCTCGAAGGTGAAGAAATCACTAACGAAGAATTGAAAGCTGGTATCCGTAAAGCGACTATCAACGTTGAATTCTTCCCAGTATTGTGTGGTTCTGCCTTCAAAAACAAAGGTGTTCAATTGATGCTTGATGCGGTTATCGACTACCTTCCAAGCCCACTTGACATCCCAGCAATCAAAGGTATCAACCCAGACACAGACGAAGAAGAAACTCGTCCAGCATCTGACGAAGAGCCATTTGCAGCTCTTGCCTTCAAGATCATGACAGACCCATTCGTAGGTCGTTTGACATTCTTCCGTGTTTACTCAGGTGTGCTTCAATCAGGTTCTTACGTATTGAACACTTCTAAAGGTAAACGTGAACGTATCGGACGTATCCTTCAAATGCACGCTAACAGCCGTCAAGAAATCGACACTGTTTACTCAGGTGATATCGCTGCTGCCGTTGGTTTGAAAGATACTACAACTGGTGATTCTTTGACTGATGAAAAAGCTAAAATCATCCTTGAGTCAATCAACGTTCCAGAACCAGTTATCCAATTGATGGTTGAGCCAAAATCTAAAGCAGACCAAGACAAGATGGGTATCGCCCTTCAAAAATTGGCTGAAGAAGATCCAACATTCCGCGTTGAAACAAACGTTGAAACTGGTGAAACAGTTATCTCTGGTATGGGTGAGCTTCACCTTGATGTCCTTGTTGACCGTATGCGTCGTGAGTTCAAAGTTGAAGCAAACGTAGGTGCTCCTCAAGTATCTTACCGTGAAACATTCCGCGCTTCTACTCAAGCACGTGGATTCTTCAAACGTCAGTCTGGTGGTAAAGGTCAATTCGGTGATGTATGGATTGAATTTACTCCAAACGAAGAAGGTAAAGGATTCGAATTCGAAAACGCAATCGTCGGTGGTGTGGTTCCTCGTGAATTTATCCCAGCGGTTGAAAAAGGTTTGGTAGAATCTATGGCTAACGGTGTTCTTGCAGGTTACCCAATGGTTGACGTTAAAGCTAAGCTTTACGATGGTTCATACCACGATGTCGACTCATCTGAAACTGCCTTCAAGATCGCGGCTTCACTTGCCCTTAAAGAAGCTGCTAAATCAGCACAACCAGCTATCCTTGAGCCAATGATGCTTGTAACAATCACTGTTCCAGAAGAAAACCTTGGTGATGTTATGGGTCACGTAACTGCTCGTCGTGGACGTGTAGATGGTATGGAAGCACACGGTAACAGCCAAATCGTTCGTGCTTACGTTCCACTTGCTGAAATGTTCGGTTACGCAACAGTTCTTCGTTCTGCATCTCAAGGACGTGGTACATTCATGATGGTATTTGACCACTATGAAGATGTACCTAAGTCAGTACAAGAAGAAATCATTAAGAAAAATAAAGGTGAAGACTAATCAGTCCTCGCTCTAGAAGGAAGTCACTTAGTGGCTTCCTTTTTGTATAGTTATTATAAATTTCATTAACTCTGCAAACGTGCAGTGCGCTCAAAAAAATTTCATATAAAAATGAGTTAAAGAAATTTACAATATAAATGCAAATAAATTGCTAAAGAATGTGAATTATATTTTAAAACTTATAAAAAATAGAATAATATTCATAAATAAACGTTAAAATAGAAAATTCAGAAAATTTCTTCTTTTCTCTTGAAAAATTTTGAAAAAATGGTATGATAGTAACAAGTTATTTTTAAGAGAAGAGAAAGGGGAACAATGGAGAAAATCAGTTTAGAATCTCCTAAGACGGGGTCGGACCTAGTTTTGGAAACACTTCGTGATTTAGGAATTGATACCATCTTTGGTTATCCTGGTGGTGCGGTCTTGCCTTTTTATGATGCGATATATAATTTTAAAGGCATTCGCCACATTCTAGGGCGCCATGAGCAAGGCTGTCTGCATGAAGCTGAAGGTTATGCCAAATCAACTGGAAAGTTGGGTGTTGCCGTCGTCACTAGCGGACCAGGAGCAACAAATGCCATTACAGGGATTGCGGATGCCATGAGCGATAGCGTTCCCCTTTTGGTCTTTACAGGTCAGGTTGCGCGAGCAGGGATTGGGAAAGATGCCTTTCAGGAGGCAGACATCGTGGGAATTACCATGCCAATCACTAAGTACAATTACCAAATTCGTGAGACAGCTGATATCCCTCGTATTATTACGGAAGCTGTTCATATCGCAACTACAGGCCGTCCAGGGCCAGTCGTCATTGACCTACCTAAAGACGTATCTGCTTTAGAAACAGACTTCATCTATTCACCAGATGTGAATCTACCAAGCTATCAGCCGACTCTTGAGCCGAATGATATGCAAATCAAGAAAATCTTGAAGCAATTATCCAAGGCTAAAAAGCCAGTCTTGTTAGCTGGTGGTGGAATTAGTTATGCTGAAGCTGCTGCGGAATTAAATGAATTTGCAGAACGCTATCAAATTCCAGTGGTAACCAGTCTTTTGGGACAAGGTACGATTGCAACGACTCATCCACTCTTCCTTGGAATGGGAGGTATGCATGGGTCTTTCGCAGCTAATATTGCTATGACGGAAGCAGACTTTATGATTAGTATTGGTTGTCGTTTCGATGATCGCTTGACGGGAAATCCTAAGACCTTCGCTAAGAATGCAAAGGTTGCTCACATTGATATTGATCCAGCCGAGATTGGCAAGATTATCAGTGCAGATATTCCTGTAGTTGGAGATGCTAAGAAGGCCTTGCAAATGTTGTTGGCGGAACCAACAGTTCATAACAATACTGAGAAATGGATTGAGAAAGTTACTAAAGACAAGAACCGTGTTCGTTCTTATGATAAGAAAGAGCGTGTGGTCCAACCGCAAGCTGTTATTGAACGAATTGGTGAATTGACCAACGGGGATGCCATTGTGGTCACAGACGTTGGTCAACACCAAATGTGGACAGCCCAGTATTATCCTTACCAAAATGAGCGTCAGTTAGTGACTTCAGGCGGTTTGGGAACCATGGGATTCGGAATTCCAGCAGCAATCGGTGCTAAAATTGCCAACCCGGATAAGGAAGTAGTCTTGTTTGTTGGGGATGGTGGTTTCCAAATGACCAACCAGGAATTGGCTATTTTGAACATTTACAAGGTACCAATCAAGGTGGTCATGCTGAACAACCACTCACTTGGAATGGTTCGCCAGTGGCAGGAATCCTTCTATGAAGGTAGAACGTCAGAGTCAGTCTTTGACACCCTTCCTGATTTCCAATTGATGGCACAGGCTTATGGCATTAAAAACTATAAGTTTGACAATCCTGAGACCTTGGCTCAAGACCTAGAAGTCATCACTGAGGATGTTCCTATGCTGATTGAGGTAGATATTTCTCGTAAGGAACAGGTGTTACCAATGGTGCCAGCTGGTAAGAGTAATCATGAGATGTTGGGGGTGAAGTTCCATGCGTAGAATGTTAACAGCAAAACTACAAAATCGTTCAGGAGTCCTCAATCGCTTTACCGGTGTCCTGTCTCGTCGTCAGGTCAATATCGAAAGCATCTCTGTGGGAGCAACAGAAGATCCGAATGTATCGCGTATCACTATTATTATTGATGTAGCTTCACATGATGAAGTGGAGCAAATCATCAAGCAACTCAATCGTCAGATTGACGTGATTCGCATTCGTGATATTACGGATAAACCACACTTGGAGCGCGAGGTGATTTTGGTTAAGATGTCAGCGCCAGCTGAGAAGCGAGCTGAGATTCTAGCCATTATTCAACCTTTCCGTGCAACGGTGGTAGACGTAGCACCAAGCTCAATTACCATTCAAATGACAGGAAATGCTGAAAAGAGTGAAGCTCTATTGCGAGTCATTCGACCATACGGTATTCGCAATATTGCTCGAACGGGTGCAACTGGATTTACCCGCGACTAAAAATCCAACTTAAATTTGTTAAACCAGCCTAAAAGGCAATAAATAATAGAAAAGAGAGAAAAAACTATGGCAGTTCAAATGGAATACGAAAAAGATGTCAAAGTAGCAGCACTTGACGGTAAAAAAATCGCCGTTATTGGTTATGGTTCGCAAGGGCATGCGCATGCTCAAAACTTGCGTGATTCAGGTCGTGATGTCATTATCGGTGTACGTCCAGGTAAATCTTTTGACAAAGCAAAAGAAGATGGATTTGACACTTACACAGTAGCAGAAGCAACTAAATTGGCTGACGTTATCATGATTTTGGCACCAGACGAAATCCAACAAGAATTGTACGAAGCAGAAATCGCTCCAAACTTGGAAGCTGGAAACGCAGTTGGATTTGCTCATGGTTTTAACATCCACTTTGAATTTATCAAAGTCCCTGCAGAGGTAGATGTCTTCATGTGTGCTCCTAAAGGACCAGGACACTTGGTACGTCGTACTTATGAAGAAGGATTTGGTGTGCCAGCTCTTTACGCAGTTTATCAAGATGCAACAGGAAATGCTAAAAACATTGCTATGGACTGGTGTAAAGGTGTTGGGGCAGCTCGTGTAGGTCTTCTTGAAACAACTTACAAAGAAGAAACTGAAGAAGATTTGTTTGGTGAACAAGCTGTACTTTGTGGTGGTTTGACTGCCCTTATCGAAGCAGGTTTTGAAGTCTTGACAGAAGCAGGTTACGCTCCAGAATTGGCTTACTTTGAAGTTCTTCACGAAATGAAATTGATCGTTGACTTGATCTACGAAGGTGGATTCAAGAAAATGCGTCAATCTATTTCAAACACTGCTGAATACGGTGACTATGTATCAGGTCCACGTGTAATCACTGAACAAGTTAAAGAAAACATGAAAGCTGTCTTGGCAGACATCCAAAATGGTAAATTTGCAAATGACTTTGTAAATGACTATAAAGCTGGACGTCCAAAATTGACTGCTTACCGTGAACAAGCAGCTAACCTTGAAATTGAAAAAGTTGGTGCAGAATTGCGTAAAGCAATGCCATTTGTTGGTAAAAATGACGATGATGCATTCAAAATCTATAACTAATTGATAGAAATTAAGGTGAAGGCGAGTTGGGGGACTAACTCGCTTTTATAATCAATTCATCTCTCTTTTTAGAGGATGAATTGTGATAGTATGAAATAGTCTAGGAGAAAAAGATGTTAAGTTCAAAAGATATCATCAAGGCTCATAAGGTCTTGAATGGTGTGGTTGTGAATACACCGCTTGATTATGACCATTATTTATCGGAGAAGTATGGTGCTAAGATTTATTTGAAAAAGGAAAATGCCCAACGTGTTCGTTCATTTAAAATTCGTGGTGCCTATTATGCCATTTCTCAGCTCAGCAAGGAAGAGCGTGAGCGTGGGGTAGTCTGTGCCTCTGCGGGAAATCATGCGCAGGGAGTTGCTTATACTTGTAATGAGATGAAAATTCCTGCTACTATTTTTATGCCCATTACGACTCCGCAACAAAAAATTGGGCAGGTTCGCTTTTTTGGTGGGGACTTCGTAACCATTAAACTAGTTGGAGATACCTTTGATGCCTCAGCCAAAGCAGCTCAAGAATTTACAGTTTCTGAAAATCGTACCTTTATTGATCCTTTTGATGATGCTCATGTTCAGGCAGGTCAAGGAACAGTTGCTTATGAGATTCTAGAAGAAGCTCGAAAAGAATCGATTGATTTTGATGCTGTCTTGGTTCCTGTTGGTGGTGGCGGTCTCATTGCTGGGGTTTCTACCTATATCAAGGAAACAAGTCCAGAAATTGAAGTCATTGGGGTAGAGGCTAATGGAGCGCGTTCCATGAAGGCTGCCTTTGAAGCTGGTGGACCTGTTAAGCTCAAGGAAATTGACAAATTTGCGGATGGGATTGCTGTACAAAAGGTAGGTCAATTGACCTATGAAGCAACTCGTCAACATGTTCAAACTTTGGTAGGTGTTGATGAGGGATTGATTTCTGAAACCTTGATTGACCTCTATTCTAAGCAAGGGATTGTTGCAGAACCTGCTGGAGCGGCTAGTATCGCCTCTCTAGAGGTGTTGGCTGAATATATCAAGGGGAAAACCATTTGTTGTATCATTTCTGGAGGAAATAATGATATCAACCGTATGCCAGAAATGGAAGAACGTGCCTTGATTTATGATGGGATCAAGCATTACTTTGTGGTCAATTTTCCACAGCGTCCAGGGGCTTTGCGTGAGTTTGTAAATGATATCCTAGGACCAAATGATGATATCACACGATTTGAGTATATCAAACGAGCTAGCAAGGGGACAGGGCCTGTATTGATTGGAATCGCTTTGGCAGATAAGCATGATTATGCAGGCTTGATTCGTCGAATGGAAGGTTTTGATCCATCTTATATTAACTTAAATGGTAATGAAACGCTCTATAATATGCTTGTCTGAGGACTAATAAAAAAATATCATATTATTTGCACAACTGATGTATAGGTGCTATAATGAGAGTGAGGAAAGGGGGCGATTCCTATGGACTTAGGAAATCGATTACGCTATTTCTATCACAAGTCATTATAGTACCTATTATTTTTTGATTGGGTTTATAGTAAGGGAGTAAAATTACTTGTTATATATAAGGAGTATTTTTAGAATCCACTATTTTATATATGTCTAATCTGAAATTTGGTTAAATATAATAGGAATTAGAAAAAATAATCAATACTAATGAGAAGCTTTATACTGAGTTAACTGAGAAGAGTGATAAGATACTAAGAAGATAAAAACAGTGGAAGATGTTGGAAGATAAGATACTATGGTTTCCTAACTACTCATCTTTTTATAGGTTTGAAGAAATAAAAAGGAATATTGATAAAGTAAATAAATAGTACCAGTTGAGCAAGTGAAAAGTGCTTATAAAGGCAGGAAGAATATCAAAGAAGGAGAAGAGAAATAATAGTTAGTAATAGTGTGGAGAGAAAGTCTTCTGCTATTAGAAATATCATTTTAAAGTTAGGTAAATAGAATAAAGTTGAAGATAAAACCTGTCTAATCTATCAAGAATTGGTATTTGTAAAGTATGAATATTTTTACAAATAAAAGAGTTAATAATACAATTATTTTAAAGGTGTTTACTAATGGTTTATAGTAATTAAAAACCTATATATTATCGGCTTTAATAAGATAGTAACAGAAAAATAAATCATTAATTTTATTGAATATATGTTTTTTTATTGACAAAAGGCATAAAAACGTATACAATTAAATATCGTAAAGAAGAAAATAGGAGAAGGACATGGCTAAGTCAAACTTTGAAAAAGTAGAATCAGTTGTTGGCTGGGTTCGTGATAAGAAGATCACAGGCTACCGTATCTCTAAAGAAACGAATGCGCGTGAAATGTCTATCATTGCTCTAGCGCAGGGGCGTGCAAAAGTAAAAAATATTTCGTTTGAAACAGCTCTAGGTTTAATTGATTTCTATGATAAAAATCATGAAAAATTTGAAGATTAATCTTTGGATAATGGCGGATTCTTGAATAAGGTCTGCCTTTTCATTTTTTGGCTAGTAAAAAGACTGCACGGTTGATGCAGCCTTTTCTTTTTATTTGAGATAACGTTGAAGGAATTCTTTTGTACGCTCTTCTTTAGGATTGGTGAAGAGGTCTTCTGGTTTGCCTTCTTCAGCAATCACGCCCTTATCCATAAAGATAACACGGTGAGAGACATCACGGGCAAATTCCATCTCGTGGGTTACAACAATCATAGTCAAGCCTTCCTGAGCTAAATCCTGCATGATTTTGAGGACTTCTCCAACCATTTCTGGATCGAGAGCTGATGTTGGTTCATCAAAGAGAATAGCGTCAGGATTCATTGAGAGGGCACGAGCGATGGCCACACGTTGTTTTTGACCACCTGAGAGTTGTTTTGGCTTGGCTTGCCAGTAGCGTTCTCCCATGCCGACTTTTTCTAGGTTTTCTTTGGCAATCTTTTCAGCTTCTGCACGTTCGCGTTTAAGGACAGTTGTCTGAGCGACAATTGTGTTTTCAAGAACGTTGAGATTTTCAAAGAGGTTAAAGGATTGGAACACCATCCCCAACTTTTCACGGTATTGTGTGAGGTCATAACCTTTTTCGAGGACGTTTTGTCCATGATAAAGGATTTGTCCATCAGTTGGCGTTTCAAGTAGGTTAATGGAGCGTAGGAAGGTTGATTTCCCGCTTCCAGAGCTTCCGATGATAGAGATGACCTCTCCCTTGTGGACAGTGAGAGAAATGTCTTTTAACACTTCGTTTTGGCCATAGGATTTTTTGAGGTGTTTAATTTCAAGGATTGCTTGTGTCATTATTTCAAATCCTCCGTTTGCATTTGGTTAGCACCTGTAGTATAGGTATCCATGTCCATGCGGCGTTCGATGAAGCGTAGGATACGTGTTACTGTGAAGGTGAGGACAAAGTAAATCACGGCGATGATTGTAAATGTCTGGAAGTATTGATAAGTTTGAGTTGCCACGGTATTTCCAGAGAAATAAAGTTCGACAACAGAGATAACGTTCAATACAGATGTATCTTTGATATTGATGACAAATTCGTTACCAGTTGCTGGTAGGATGTTACGGACTACCTGAGGTAGGACAATCTTACGCATGGTTTGGTTATGAGTCATACCAAGAGCGGTCGCTGCTTCAAATTGTCCCTTGTCAACTGCTAGGATACCGCCACGGACGATTTCAGTCATGTAGGCACCGGTGTTGATTGAAACGATGAAGATAGCGGCCAGTGTACGGTCAAGGTTGATACCGAAAGCTTGGGCAGTTCCATAGTAGATAACCATTGATTGAACAATCATAGGTGTACCACGGAAAATTTCGATATAGACATTGAGAATCCAGCCGACTAGTTTTTGTAGGCCATAAATGGCTTTGTTTTCAGATAGAGGAGCTGTACGGAAGACACCAATGGCAAGACCGATAATGAGACCTATGATGGTTCCGACGATAGAGATTAAAAGAGTGATACCAGCACCACGCAAGAGTTGTTGCCAGTTTTCAGAAAGAATTTTAGCGACTTGGCTAAAGAAACTACTGCTAGTCTCTTCAGTTGTTGTAGCTTCGGCAGGCTGTTCCTTGATCATACGATCCATTAGGGCAACTTGCTCATCTTTTGAAATAGTTTCAATGCTGGCATTGATCTGGCTAATACGATTGTCATCTTTACGAAGTCCAATGGCAATAGCTGTATCTTCTTCTCCAGTTTTGAAACCTGGTTCTACTTGAACCATTTTAAACTTAGAGTTCGCAGCTTCGGCAGTCAGTGCTTCTGGGCGTTCAGAAACATAGGCATCGATGACACCAGCCTCAAGAGCTTGGCGCATTTGAGCGAAGTCTCCCATGGCAGTTTCTTTTTTAGCGCCTGAGATTTGTGAGATCAAGTCGTAGAGGTAGACACCTTGTTGAGAAGTGATTTTTGCACCATTAAAGTCATCCAAAGATTTGGCATTTGCATAGGCAGAATCTTTTTTAACTAGTAGAACTGGTTCGCTAGTGTAGTAGCTGCTTGAAAAGGCAATTTCTTGTTTACGCTCGGCAGTAGGACTCATACCTGCGATAATCATGTCAATTTTACCAGAAGTAAGGGCAGGGACTAGACCTTCCCACTTGGTTTTAACAACCAAAGGTTCTTTACCTAAGTCCTTAGCGATTTTCTTGGCGATTTGAACATCGTATCCGTTAGCATACTGGTTAGTCCCATCGATTTTGACAGCCCCATTGCTATCATCATCCTGAGTCCAGTTAAAGGGGGCATATGCCGCTTCCATACCGATGCGTAAATATTCATCAGCTTGAGCAACATTGACAAGTCCCAGCATCAGCAAGAGACTTGTGAAAATAGATAAGTATATTTTTCTCATGATTTCTCCTATTTCTAATCTATTAAAAAATAACTGTCTCCTATTTTATCGAAAAAAACTCTATTTTTCAATATAGGTAAGCCCTTACTTGAGAAAAAATGATATAATGATAGCAAAGATAAAAAGGGGGCTTAGTTGATGAAAAAAACTTTTTTCTTACTGGTGTTAGGCTTGTTTTGCCTTCTTCCACTCTCTGTTTTTGCCATTGATTTCAAGATAAACTCTTACCAAGGGGATTTGTATATTCATGCAGACAATACGGCAGAATTTAGACAAAAGATAGTTTATCAGTTTGAGGAGGACTTTAAGGGGCAAATCGTGGGACTTGGACGTGCTGGCAAGATGCCTAGTGGATTTGACATTGATCCTCATCCAAAGGTTCAGGCTGCGAAAAATGGTGCTGAACTAGCAGACGTTACTAGCGAAGTGATAGAAGGAGCAGATGGTTATACTGTTAAAGTCTATAATCCAGGCCAGGAAGGCGACACAGTTGAAGTTGACCTTATCTGGAACTTAAAGAATTTGCTTTTCCTTTATGATGATATCGCTGAATTAAATTGGCAACCTCTGACAGATAGTTCAGGGGCTATTGGGAAGTTTGAATTTCATGTAAGGGGAGACAAGGGGGCTGAAAAACTCTACTTCCATACAGGGAAACTCTTTAAAGAAGGAACGGTTGAAAAGAGTAACCTTGATTATACTATTCGTTTAGATAATCTTCCGTCTAAGCGTGGAGTTGAATTGCATGCCTATTGGCCTCAAACTGATTTTGCTAGCGCTAGGGATCAGGGCTTGAAAGGAAATCGTTTAGAAGAGTTTAATAAGATAGAAGACTCGATTGTTAGAGAAAAAGATCAGAGTAAACAACTCGTTACTTGGGTGTTTCCTTCCATACTTTCCATCTCTTTGTTATTGAGTGTCTGCTTCTATTTTGTCTATAGAAGAAAGACCACTCCTTCGGTCAAATATGCCAAAAATCATCGTATCTATGAACCACCAATGGAATTAGAGCCTATGGTTTTATCAGAGGCTGTCTACTCTACCTCCTTGGAGGAAGTGAGTCCCTTAGTCAAGGGGGCTGGAAAATTCACCTTTGATCAACTTATTCAAGCTACCTTGCTAGATGTGATAGACCGTGGGAATGTTTCTATTATTTCAGAAGGAGATGCAGTTGGTTTGAGGCTGGTGAAAGAAGATGGCTTGTCAAGTTTTGAGATAGACTGTCTAAATCTGGCCTTTTCAGGCAAAAAAGAAGAAACTCTTTCCAATTTGTTTGCAGATTATAAGGTATCTGATAGTCTTTATCGTAGAGCAAAAGTCTCTGATGAAAATCGGATTCAAGCAAAGGGGCGTCAGCTCAAATCTTCTTTTGAAGAAGTATTGAACCAGATGCAAGAAGGAGTGAGAAAACGAGTTTCCTTCTGGGGGCTTCCGGATTATTATCGTCCTTTAACTGGTGGGGAAAAGGCCTTGCAAGTGGGGATGGGACTCTCTACTATCCTACCCCTATTTATCGGATTTGGTTTGTTCTTGTACAGTTTAGACGTTTATGGCTATCTTTACCTCCCCTTGCCTATACTTGGTTTTCTAGGTTTGGTTTTGGCTGTTCTCTATTATTGGAAGCTTCGGCTAGATAATCGTGATGGTGTCCTAAATGAAGCAGGGGCAGAAGTCTACTATCTCTGGACCAGTTTTGAAAATATGTTACGTGAGATTGCGAGATTGGATCAGGCTGAATTGGAAAGTATTGTGGTCTGGAATCGCCTCTTGGTCTATGCGACTTTATTTGGCTATGCGGACAAGGTCAGTCATTTGATGAAGGTTCATCATATCCAAGTGGAAAATCCAGACATTAACCTCTATGTAGCGTATGGCTGGCACAGTATGTTTTATCATTCAAGTGCGCAAATGAGCCATTATGCCAGTGTCGCAAATACAGCAAGTACCTATTCCGTATCTTCTGGAAATGGAAGTTCTGGGGGTGGCTTCTCCGGAGGTGGCGGCGGGGGCAGTATCGGTGCCTTTTAAAGAGAGCTGTCACAGACTGAAAAAATATGCTATAATGGAAGATAGAAAAAAGGAGTAATCTATGTATCTTATTGAAATTTTAAAATCTATCTTCTTCGGTATTGTTGAAGGAATTACGGAATGGTTGCCCATTTCAAGTACAGGTCACTTGATTTTAGCAGAGGAGTTTATCCAATACCAAAATCAGAATGAATCTTTTATGTCCATGTTTAATGTTGTGATTCAGCTTGGTGCGATTTTGGCGGTTATGGTGATTTACTTTAATAAGCTCAATCCCTTTAAACCGGGTAAAGACAAGCAGGAAGTTCGTAAGACTTGGAGACTGTGGTTAAAGGTCTTGGTTGCCACTTTGCCTTTACTTGCCGTCTTTAAATTTGATGATTGGTTTGATACTCACTTCCATAATATGGTTTCAGTTGCTCTCATGTTGATTATCTATGGGATTGCCTTTATCTACTTGGAAAAGCGCAACAAAGCGCGTGCTATCGAGCCAAGTGTGACAGAGTTGGACAAGCTTCCTTATACGACAGCTTTCTATATCGGACTCTTCCAAGTTCTTGCCCTTTTACCAGGGACAAGCCGTTCTGGAGCCACAATTGTCGGTGGTTTGTTAAATGGAACCAGTCGTTCAGTTGTGACAGAATTTACCTTCTATCTTGGAATTCCTGTTATGTTTGGAGCTAGTGCATTAAAGATTTTCAAATTTATAAAAGCAGGACAACTCTTGAGCTTTGGGCAATTGTTCTTGCTCTTGGTTGCGATGGGAGTAGCCTTTGCAGTCAGCATGGTCGCTATTCGTTTCTTGACAAGCTATGTGAAAAAACACGACTTTACCCTTTTCGGTAAATACCGTATCGTGCTTGGTGGTGTCTTGCTACTTTATAGCTTTGTTCGTTTATTTGTATAAGAAAAACCTTGAAGGGGCAACTCTTCAAGGTTTTATACTCTTCGAAAATCTCTTCAAACCGCGTCAGTTCAATCTGCAACCTCAAAACAGTGTTTTGAGCAGCCTGCGGCTAGCTTCCTAGTTTGCTCTTTGATTTTCATTGAGTTTTAAAATCCAGTCATGGTAATCCCCAACAGGCGGACACCTCTTTCTTTTTCGTCTAACTCTTCATAGAGTTGTAGGGCTATTTGGCTTATCTGACTAGCATCCTGTGTTTTTTGAGCCAGACTTTTTCGTTTAGTCAGAGTTGAAAAGTCCTCGTAGCGGATTTTCAGAATGACAATTTTTCCAGCTTTTTCTTGTTGATTGAGATTGAGAGCGACTCTTTCTGATAGAAGAGTCAGCTCTTTTTTGATATCCTCCTCGGCACGGAGAATCTTCCCGTAGGTTTTCTCCTTCCCGATTGATTTACGGATGCGATTGGATTTGACGGGGGAATTGTGGATACCACGAGCCTTTCGATAAAGGTCATAGCCCAGTCTGCCAAAGCGGTCTATTAGGGTCACTTCAGGAACTTCAAGTAGGTCAGCGCCGATAAAAACGCCCATTTGATGAAGCCGTTCCACCGTCTTTTTTCCTACTCCATGAAACTTGGAAATATCCATTTGTTTTAGAAATTCCTCAGCCTGGTCAGGTAGAATCACTGTCAGACCATGTGGCTTTTGATAATCGCTGGCCATTTTAGCTAAGAATTTGTTGTAAGAAACGCCAGCAGAAGCAGTCAGGTGTAGTTCCTGCCAGATATCCTCTTGAATGAGACGAGCTATTTTGACTGCTGACTTGATACCGAGTTTATTTTCCGTCACATCCAAATAGGCTTCGTCAATGCTCATGGGTTCAATCAAATCTGTATAACGCTTAAAGATAGCTCGAATCTGGAGTCCCACAGACTTGTATTTCTCATAATTTCCTGAGATAAAGACAGCCTGGGGACAACGTTCATAGGCTTCCTTGGAGCTCATGGCTGAATGGACACCAAAAGCTCGCGCCTCATAGCTACAAGTGGAAACGACACCACGCCCACCTGTTTGCCGGGGGTCGCTTCCAATAATGACAGGTTTTCCTCTGAGTTTAGGATTATCCCTGATTTCTACCGCAGCAAAAAAGGCATCCATGTCAATATGGATGATTTTTCTTGACAAATCATTTAATAAAGGAAAAATCAACATGTCTACTCCCCTTTTTATCGCTTATTTTCTTTTATTATACCCTTTTTTCTGAAAAAAAGAAAAAAGGCTTTATTTTTTTCAAAAATATAATACAGTTTGGGATGAAATATAGACTGTTTTAGAAAAGAAAGTGTAAAAATAGGGATTTATCACTTGTTGAAATCGGTTACTGTATGGTATACTTGTCTCATGAATGTAACAGATGACTGTTACTAGAAAGAAAAAAGAGGACATTAACATGGTTGTTAAGACAGTTGTTGAAGCACAAGATATTTTTGACAAAGCTTGGGAAGGCTTCAAAGGCGTAGATTGGAAAGAAAAAGCAAGTGTATCACGCTTCGTACAAGCTAACTACACACCTTACGATGGAGACGAAAGCTTCCTTGCAGGACCAACAGAACGTTCACTTCACATCAAAAAAATTGTAGAAGAAACTAAGGCTCACTACGAAGAAACTCGTTTCCCAATGGACACTCGTCCAACTTCTATCGCTGATATCCCTGCAGGATTTATCGATAAAGAAAACGAAGTTATCTTTGGTATCCAAAACGATGAACTCTTCAAATTGAACTTCATGCCAAAAGGTGGTATCCGTATGGCTGAAACTACTTTGAAAGAAAATGGATACGAACCAGACCCAGCTGTTCACGAAATCTTCACTAAATACGTAACAACAGTTAACGACGGTATCTTCCGTGCTTACACTTCAAACATTCGTCGCGCTCGTCACGCACACACTGTAACTGGTCTTCCAGATGCATACTCACGCGGACGTATCATCGGTGTTTACGCACGTCTTGCTCTTTACGGTGCAGACTACTTGATGCAAGAAAAAGTAAACGACTGGAATGCAATCGAAGAAATCGATGAAGAAACAATCCGTCTTCGTGAAGAAATCAATCTTCAATACCAAGCATTGCAACAAGTTGTTCGCTTGGGTGACCTTTACGGAGTTGATGTTCGCAAACCAGCGATGAACGTTAAAGAAGCTATCCAATGGGTTAACATCGCCTTCATGTCTGTCTGCCGTGTTATCAACGGTGCTGCTACATCCCTAGGTCGTGTGCCAATCGTATTGGACATCTTTGCAGAACGTGACCTTGCTCGTGGTACATTTACTGAATCAGAAATCCAAGAATTTGTTGATGATTTCGTTATGAAACTTCGTACAGTTAAATTTGCTCGTACAAAAGCTTACGACCAATTGTACTCAGGTGACCCAACATTCATCACAACTTCTATGGCTGGTATGGGTAACGACGGTCGTCACCGTGTTACTAAGATGGACTACCGTTTCTTGAACACTCTTGACAACATCGGTAACTCTCCAGAACCAAACTTAACAGTTCTTTGGACTGACAAATTGCCATACAACTTCCGTCGCTACTGTATGCACATGAGCCACAAACACTCTTCTATCCAATACGAAGGTGTAACAACAATGGCTAAAGACGGATATGGTGAAATGAGCTGTATTTCATGCTGTGTGTCTCCACTTGACCCAGAAAATGAAGAACAACGCCACAACATCCAGTACTTCGGTGCGCGTGTAAACGTATTGAAAGCCCTTCTTACTGGTTTGAACGGTGGTTACGACGATGTTCACAAAGACTACAAAGTATTTGACATCGAACCAATCCGTGACGAAGTTCTTGAATTCGAATCAGTTAAAGAAAACTTTGAAAAATCTCTTGACTGGTTGACTGACACTTACGTAGATGCTTTGAACATCATCCACTACATGACTGATAAGTACAACTACGAAGCTGTTCAAATGGCCTTCTTGCCAACTAAACAACGTGCAAACATGGGATTCGGTATCTGTGGATTTGCTAACACTGTTGATACATTGTCAGCTATCAAATACGCTACAGTTAAACCAATCCGTGACGAAAACGGCTATATCTACGATTACGAAACAATCGGTGAATACCCACGTTGGGGTGAAGATGATCCTCGTTCAAACGAATTGGCAGAATGGTTGATTGAAGCTTACACAACTCGTCTACGTAGCCACAAACTTTACAAAGACGCAGAAGCTACAGTTTCACTTTTGACTATCACATCTAACGTTGCTTACTCTAAACAAACTGGTAACTCACCAGTCCACAAAGGTGTATATCTCAACGAAGATGGTTCTGTGAACTTGTCTAAACTTGAATTCTTCTCACCAGGTGCTAACCCATCTAACAAAGCTAAAGGTGGATGGTTGCAAAACTTGAACTCACTTTCTAGCCTTGACTTTAGTTATGCAGCTGACGGTATCTCATTGACTACACAAGTTTCTCCACGTGCTCTTGGTAAGACTCGTGACGAACAAGTTGATAACTTGGTAACAATACTTGATGGTTACTTCGAAAACGGTGGACAACACGTTAACTTGAACGTTATGGACTTGAACGATGTTTACGAAAAGATCATGTCAGGTGAGGACGTTATCGTACGTATCTCTGGATACTGTGTAAACACTAAATACCTTACTCCAGAACAAAAGACTGAATTGACACAACGTGTCTTCCACGAAGTTCTTTCAATGGATGATGCCTTGGATGCATTGAGCTAAGATTATATAAAATAATACAAAGAAGGACTAGTTAAAAGCTAGTTCTTCTTTTTGTAAAATTTATTGGTCAATTAAAGTCAAATCTCTTGACCTTTTCTGACTAATGTAGTATATTATGAACGTAAGGTAAATGAAAGCCTTACGTGAACACTTATTTAAAGTAAAATAGAAAGAGGTGTGTCTATGTTTAATCTAGAAATCTTCAGAAGTAAAGATAGTCTACTCCTGCTTGAAAAAGAAAAACCAGAAATAGTACGTAGAGTAGCCATCTAGCTAGTCTAAATTTTTTAAAACAAAGGTCAAAGATAGTCAATATCAGTAATCGTAACTAAGTAAACAAAAAGAGGTAAAGAATATGAACAACAACTTTAATAATTTTAACAACATGGATGATTTATTTAACCAATTGATGGGTGGTATGCGAGGATACAGTTCTGAAAATCGCCGTTACTTAATTAATGGACGCGAAGTCACACCTGAGGAATTTGCTCACTATCGTGCAACTGGTCAATTGCCAGGAAATGCAGAATCTGATGGACAAATGCCACAACAGGCTTCAGGTATGAAACAAGACGGTGTCCTTTCTAAACTAGGCCGAAACTTGACCGCAGAAGCTCGTGAGGGCAAGTTGGATCCTGTTATCGGACGAAACAAGGAAATTCAAGAAACATCTGAAATCCTCTCACGTCGTACCAAGAACAATCCTGTTTTAGTCGGAGATGCAGGTGTTGGTAAGACAGCAGTTGTCGAAGGTCTAGCGCAGGCCATTGTGAACGGAGATGTTCCTGCTGCTATCAAGAACAAGGAAATTATTTCTATTGATATCTCAGGTCTTGAGGCTGGTACTCAATACCGTGGTAGCTTTGAAGAAAACGTTCAAAACTTAGTCAATGAAGTAAAAGAAGCGGGAAATATCATTCTCTTCTTTGATGAAATTCATCAAATTCTCGGTGCTGGTAGCACTGGTGGAGACAGTGGTTCTAAAGGTCTCGCGGATATTCTCAAGCCAGCCCTCTCTCGTGGTGAATTGACAGTGATTGGGGCAACGACTCAGGATGAATACCGTAACACCATCTTGAAGAATGCAGCTCTTGCTCGTCGTTTCAACGAAGTCAAGGTCAATGCTCCTTCAGCAGAGGATACCTTTAAAATTCTTCAAGGAATTCGTGACCTCTATCAACAACACCACAATGTCATCTTGCCAGACGAGGTCTTGAAAGCAGCAGTGGATTATTCTGTCCAATACATTCCTCAACGTAGCTTGCCAGATAAGGCTATTGACCTTGTTGATGTAACGGCAGCTCACTTGGCAGCTCAGCATCCAGTGACAGATGTGCATGCTGTTGAACGTGAAATTGAAGCGGAAAAAGACAAGCAAGAAAAAGCGGTTGAGGCAGAAGATTTTGAAGCAGCTCTAAACTATAAAACACGCATTGCTAAATTGGAAAAGAAAATCGAAAACCACACAGAAGATATGAAAGTGACTGCAAGTGTCAACGATGTGGCTGAATCTGTAGAACGAATGACGGGTATTCCAGTTTCACAAATGGGAGCATCAGATATCGAACGTTTGAAAGATATGGCTCATCGCTTGGAACACAAGGTGATCGGCCAAGATAAGGCAGTTGAAGCTGTAGCTCGTGCCATCCGTCGTAACCGTGCTGGTTTCGATGAAGGCAATCGTCCAATCGGTAGCTTCCTCTTTGTAGGGCCTACTGGGGTTGGTAAGACTGAGTTAGCTAAGCAATTGGCACTGGATATGTTTGGAACCAAGGAAGCGATTATTCGTTTGGATATGTCTGAATATAGTGACCGCACAGCTGTATCTAAGCTAATTGGTACAACAGCCGGATATGTAGGATATGATGACAATAGCAATACCTTGACAGAACGTGTTCGTCGCAATCCTTACTCTATCATTCTCTTGGATGAAATCGAAAAAGCTGATCCTCAAGTCATCACCCTTCTCCTTCAAGTCTTGGATGATGGTCGTTTGACAGACGGTCAAGGAAATACGGTGAACTTTAAGAACACTGTTATTATCGCAACTTCAAATGCAGGCTTTGGTTACGAAGCTAACTTGACAGAAGATGCGGATAAACCAGAATTGATGGACCGTTTGAAACCATTCTTCCGTCCAGAATTCCTCAACCGCTTTAACGCAGTCATTGAGTTCTCACACTTGACGAAGGAAGACCTTTCTAAGATTGTGGACTTGATGTTGGCTGAAGTCAACCAAACCTTGGCTAAGAAAGACATTGACTTGGTAGTCAGTCAAGCGGCTAAAGACTATATCACAGAAGAAGGTTACGATGAAGTCATGGGTGTTCGTCCACTCCGTCGCGTGGTTGAACAACAAATTCGTGATAAGGTAACAGACTTCCACTTGGATCATCTAGATGCCAAACATTTGGAAGCAGACATGGAAGATGGTGGTTTAGTTATTCGTGAAAAAGCCTAACTCAAGATTCTGAGAATAAAAAAGAAGGAACCAGCTGAAAAAAACTGGTTCCTTTTTTGTGTTTAAATCACATGACGCTCAAAGGCATCATCTGAGATTCCTTGTTCAAGAATGAGTTTCGCCCATTCTTTAGCAGAGAAGAGGCTGTGATCCTTGTAGTTTCCGCAAGATTCGATAGTTGTTCCAGGAACATCTTCCCAAGTAGTAGTCTCAGCGATTTCTTTGAGCGAATCCTTGATAACAGCTGCAATCTCGGCGCTAGTATGGCGTCCCCACATAATCATGTGGAAACCTGTACGGCAGCCAAATGGCGAACAGTCAATCATACCGTCAATTCGGGTACGGATGAGTTTGGCTAAGAGGTGTTCAATGGTGTGAAGGCCAGCGGTAGGGATAGAGTCCTCATTTGGTTGCACCAAGCGAATATCATAATTGGAGATGATGTCTCCTTTTGGTCCTGTTTCTTCCCCAATCAAGCGAACATAAGGTGCTTTAACAATAGTGTGATCAAGTTCAAAACTTTCAACAATAACTTCTTTTGACATGGTAAATCCTTTCAGTTTTCTTCTTTCATTATAACATAAAGCTGGCTCCTGAGACAGAGAGAAAACCTCTCCGAGAGTGGAGAGGTTGCAATCTTTACTTACGATACAAACGGTCGTATTGGTAGTAAGGGTCAAAGGTTACATTGATACCCAATTTACGAAGGACATTCTTGTCTTCATCTGTCAAGATGATGGTTGAGTGTGCTTCGCTTCCTTTGAGGTTGCCAAGCTCTTCCATAGCGCGGGCAGCATCAGGATTTTCTGTAGCTGTGATAGCCAGTGCAATCAAGATTTCATTTGAATGCAGGCGTGGGTTGCGGCTACCTAGATGATCGATTTTAAGACCTTGGATTGGTTTGACAAGTTCAGGTTCGATTAGTTTTACTTCTTTAGCGATATCAGCTGATTTCTTGATGGCGTTGATCAAGGCAGCGGCTGTAGGGCCAAAGAGTTCTGAGTTCTTACCAGTGACAATTTCCCCAGTTGTCAATTCAAGTGCTAGGGCTGGTCCGCCAGTTTCTTCTGCCTTTTGATGAGCGACGACAGCAACCTTGCGGTCTGCAGGTGTGATACCGAGGTCGTTCATGAGCAACTCAATTTTCTTGACAGCAGCTTCACCAACTTTTTCGGCTTTAAAATCAAGAACAGTTTGATAGTAACGGCGGATGATTTCTTGTTTGGAAGCTTCGATGGCAGACTCATTATCTGTAATAGCGAAACCAACCATGTTGACACCCATGTCTGTCGGAGAAGCGTATGGAGACTCTCCTAGAATACGTTCTAACATGCGCTTGAGCACTGGGAAAATCTCGATATCACGGTTGTAGTTGACAGTGGTTTCTCCGTAGGTTTGGAGATGGAAGGGGTCAATCATGTTGACATCATCAAGGTCTGCGGTTGCAGCCTCGTAGGCCAAGTTGACTGGATGATGAAGGGGAAGATTCCAAACTGGGAAGGTTTCAAATTTAGCGTAACCAGACTTGATACCATTGATTTGGTCGTGGTACATATTTGACATACAAGTTGCCAATTTTCCAGAACCAGGTCCAGGAGCTGTTACGACGATCAAGTTGCGACTGGTTTTGATGTAGTCGTTTTTCCCCATACCTTCTGGAGAAATGATGTGATCCATATCCGTCGGATATCCTTTGATTGGATAATGAAGATAAGAATCAATGCCGTTTTTCTCAAGTTGGTTGCGGAAGGCATCTGCAGCTGGTTGCCCAGCGTATTGTGTAATGACAACGGAGCCAACAAAAATTCCCAATTCATTGAATTTATCAATCAAGCGAAGAACTTCTTGGTCATAAGAAATGCCCAAGTCACCACGTGCTTTGGAATGCTCGATATTGCTAGCATTAATAGCAATCACTACCTCAACCTGCTCTTTCAATTCTTGTAAGAGCTTGATTTTGTTGTCAGGCTCATAACCAGGAAGGACTCGAGCAGCGTGGAAATCTTCTAACATTTTTCCACCAAACTCCAAGTAGAGCTTGCCGTCGAATTGATTAATGCGCTCCAAGATGTGGTCGCGCTGTAGATTCAAATATTGTTCAGAACTAAAAGCTTGTTTTTTCATTTTTTTACCTCTGCCCTCTATTATAATAAAAAATTGGAAGTTAGGAAACTACGGAGTTAAAAAAGGAATCAAAAAGATTAGGCAAACGCTTGCACAAAATTCCCAAAAGCGCTATCATAGACTATAGATTATGAAAATAATGAGGTAAGAAGATGCAAGAAAAATGGTGGCACAATGCCGTAGTCTATCAAGTCTATCCAAAGAGTTTTATGGACAGCAACGGAGATGGAATTGGTGATTTGCCAGGTATTACCAGTAAGTTAGACTATCTAGCTAAGTTAGGAATTACAGCGATTTGGCTTTCTCCTGTTTATGACAGCCCTATGGACGATAATGGCTACGATATTGCTGATTATCAAGCAATTGCAGCTATTTTTGGAACCATGGAGGATATGGACCAACTGATCGCGGAAGCTAAGAAGCGTGATATTCGTATCATCATGGACTTGGTGGTTAATCATACCTCAGATGAACATGCTTGGTTTGTCGAGGCCTGTGAAAATCCTGATAGCCCTGAACGAGATTACTATATCTGGCGGGATGAACCTAACGATTTAGATTCTATCTTTAGTGGGTCTGCTTGGGAATACGATGAAAAGTCAGGTCAATACTATCTTCACTTTTTCAGCAAGAAACAGCCTGATCTCAACTGGGAGAATGAAAAGCTTCGTCAGAAAATTTATGAGATGATGAACTTCTGGATTGATAAAGGCATTGGCGGTTTCCGTATGGATGTTATTGACATGATTGGCAAAATTCCTGATGAGAAGGTAGTCAATAATGGACCTATGCTCCACCCTTATCTCAAGGAGATGAATCAGGCCACCTTTGGCGATAAGAATCTCTTGACAGTAGGGGAGACTTGGGGAGCAACTCCAGGAATTGCCAAGCTCTACTCTGATCCAAAGGGGCAAGAATTGTCTATGGTCTTCCAATTTGAACACATCTGTCTTCAGTATCAGGAAGGTCAACCTAAATGGCACTATCAAAAAGAGCTGAATATCCCTAAGTTAAAAGAGATTTTCAACAAATGGCAGACAGAGTTAGGTGTTGAGGACGGCTGGAATTCACTCTTTTGGAACAATCATGACCTCCCTCGTATCGTCTCAATCTGGGGAAATGACCAAGAATATCGTGAAAAATCTGCCAAAGCCTTTGCGATTTTGCTTCATTTGATGAGAGGGACACCTTATATCTACCAAGGTGAGGAAATTGGGATGACCAACTATCCATTTGAAACACTGGAGCAAGTGGAAGATATTGAATCCCTCAACTATGCGCGTGAAGCTCTTGAAAAAGGCGTTCCGATGGAAGAAATTATGGACAGTATCCGTGTTATTGGACGTGACAATGCCCGTACTCCTATGCAATGGGACGAGAGCCAAAATGCTGGTTTCTCGACAGGTCAACCTTGGTTAGCAGTCAATCCAAACTATCAAGCAATCAACGTTCAAGAAGCGCTGGCAAATCCAGATTCTATTTTCTATACCTATCAGAAGTTGGTTCAAATCCGCAAAGAGAATAGCTGGCTGATTCGAGCTGACTTTGAATTACTTGATACAGCTGACAAGGTCTTTGCCTATATTCGTAAAGATGGCGACCGTCGTTTCCTAGTTGTGGCCAATTTGTCCAATGAAGAGCAAGGCTTGGCCGTAGAAGGAAAAGTTAAATCTGTCTTGATTGAAAACATCGTGGCTCAAGAAGTTTTTGAAAAACAAATCTTGGCTCCATGGGATGCTTTCTGTGTGGAATTACTATAAACATTTTTTGCAGAAACATCTAAAAATGAAATCGTATAAAAACAAGGGAGGGCTGTATGAAAGACAGAAATCCTTTGTTTTTTTATGACTAAAGTTTATAAACTTTCATTCTCAAAATTCAATTAACTTTACAAATTCCCACTATTTTGGTAAAATAAACTTATGTTATAAAAACTAACATAAAGGAGAAAGAAGATGAATACAAAAAAGCGTGTTCTTAGCGCGGGCCTGGCCTTTGCGGCTGCTTTGCTTTTAGCTGCTTGCGGACAATCAGGTTCAGATACAAAAACTTACTCATCAACCTTTAGTGGAAATCCAACTACATTTAACTATTTATTAGACTACTACGCTGATAATACATCGATTATAACCAATCTAGTTGATGGCTTGCTTGAAAATGACAACCACGGAAATCTAGTTCCATCTTTGGCAGAAGACTGGTCTGTTTCAAGCGACGGTCTGACTTATACCTATAAATTAAGAAAAGATGCCAAATGGTTCACGGCTGACGGTGAAGAGTACGCCCCAGTCAAGGCACAAGATTTTGTGACAGGTATCAAGTACGCAGTGGACAATAAATCACAGGCCATTGACTTGATTCAAAACTCGATCAAGGGCTTGAATGATTATATTACAGGAGCGGATTCTGATTTCTCTAAGGTTGGAGTGAAAGCCATTGACGACCAGACTGTTGAGTATACTTTGGTACGCCCAGAACCTTACTGGAACTCAAAAACAACTAACAGTATTCTTTTCCCGGTAAATGAAGAGTTTCTAAACTCGAAAGGGAAAGATTTTGGTACCCTATCTCCAGATAGCATTCTCTACAGCGGACCTTATTTGTTAAAAGATTTCACATCAAAATCATCTATCGAGTATGTGAAGAATCCGCATTACTATGATCATGACAAAGTATCGATTGAACACGTAAAATTGGCTTATTTTGATGGTTCAGACCAAGAATTGACCATCCGTAACTTTGAAAGTGGAGCTTATTCTATCGCTGGGGTTTATCCAAATAGTTCTAACTTCGCCAAGACAAAGGAGAAATATAAGGATAATATCGTCTATAGCTTGCAAGACAAGACTTCTTGGTATTTTAATTTCAACGTCAACCGTAAGGCTTACAATCACACTGCTAAAACGACAGATGAGCAGAAGAAGTCAACTGAGACAGCTGTCTTGAACAAAAACTTCCGCCAAGCGGTGAACTTTGCCTTGGACCGCACAGCCTATTCTGCTCAGTCAAATGGGGAAGAAGCGGCTAGCAAGACTCTTCGTAACACCCTAGTGCCTCCAACATTTGTCCAAGTTGGAGACAAGACCTTTGGAGAAGTAGTCGCTTCTAAATTGGTTAACTATGGCACAGAATGGTCAGGTATGAACCTGGCAGATGCTCAGGATGCCTATTTCAACAAAGAAAAAGCCCAAGCAAAATTTGCGGAAGCTAAAAAAGAAATGGCAAGTCAAGGTGTGACTTTCCCAATTCACTTGGATGTTGCAGTTGATCAGACAAGTAAAAATGCTGTGACAGGCATGAACTCAGTTAAGCAGACCCTTGAGTCGGTTTTAGGTGCTGATAACATTGTCATTGATGTTCAGCAACTGTCAACAGATGATTTTAATAACGTAGCCTTCTTAGCACCGACACCAGCTGATCGAGACTATGATTTGAACTTTGATGGCTGGGTAGGTGATTACCAAGATCCGTCAACTTATCTCAATCCTTTCAATGCAGAGGATGGATTCTACCTCAAGATCTTTGGTCTAGATGCTCAGGAAGATAAAACGAAAATTGCTAGTCTGGGTCTTGATACTTACACCAAGATGCTCAAAGATGCAGATAGCGAAAATAAAGATGTAGCCAAACGCTATGAAAAATATGCTGAAGCACAGGCTTGGATGATTGATAATTCTCTGATTATGTCAGCTATGTCAAGCGGTGGAACAGCATCTGTAACCAAAGTAACGCCATTTACAAGAGGTTATTCACTAGTCGGCATCAAGGGTGACGGCAATAACTACAAGTACATGAAACTGCAAAAAGATACTGTGACAACCAAACAGTTTGAAGAAGCTAAGACTAAATGGGAGCAAGAAAGCAAAAAAGCAATCGAAAAAGCTCAAAAAGAAGCAGAAAATCATGTTAAATAAAGATGAGCGAGGTTCCGTAAGGGACCTTGTTTGTTATATTTTTGATTCGTATTCCTCTGTCTATGAAACGAGAATGTCAAAATAGGAAGCGATAGATACTATACAGGTTATAAAAAAACAATTATTCCTTCGGAGTGCATTTAGAAGATGTATTGAAAACGCTGATAAAAAAAGGAATAAATGGAAATTATTTCATGATTGTGATATAATAATTCTGATAATCAACATATAGGGGAAAACTATGAATAAACGTTCAAAAAGAGCCCGTTCGGGTAAAGTTAAGCGGAGCATTAATATAGCTTTATTAACCATTTATGTATTATTGGGTGGTTTTTTGCTGTTCTTGATTTTTAGACATAATATATTGGCGTTTAGATACCTGAATGTCATAACGGCAACTGTAGTGATTTTGGTCGCTTTAGCGAGTCTGCTTTTGATCATTTATAGAAAAGCAGAAAAGTTTACAATTTTCTTTTTAACACTAGCTATTTTAATGAGTTCAGTTTCTTTTTTTGCACTGCAACAATTTGTCGGCTTTACTAGTCATATCAATTCTACGTCAAATTACTCAGAATACTCAATGAGTGTTGTTGTTCTGAAAGATAGTGACGTTCATAATGTCACGCAATTAGATAGTGTTACAGGACCTACGGATACTGATAATGATAATATTCAAAAATTGATAGCTGATATCAAAACTAGTCAGAGCAAAGAATTGACGGTTGAACAAAGCACCTCATACCTTGCAGCTTATAAGAGCTTGGTATCAGGTGAAGCAAAAGCGATTGTCTTAAATAGCGTCTTTGAAAATATTATAGAATCTGAATACCCTGATTACGCATCAAAAATTAGGAAAATCTACACTAAAAATATCACCAAAGAAGTAGCTGCTCCTAAAGTTTCTAAGAACAAATCCTTCAATGTCTATGTGAGTGGTATTGACACTTACGGACCAATTAGTTCAGTTTCTCGTTCAGATGTCAACATTTTGATGACTGTTAATCAAGATTCAAAAAAAATTCTATTGACAACAACCCCTCGAGATTCTTATGTTCCGATTGCTGACGGCGGGAATAATCAAAAAGATAAGTTGACTCATGCAGGTATTTATGGAGTTGACTCCTCTATTCATACTTTGGAAAATCTTTATGGAGTTGATATTAATTACTATGTTCGCTTGAACTTCACTTCGTTCTTGAAATTGATTGACCTTTTAGGTGGTGTAGATGTATACAATGATCAGGAGTTTACATCTCGTCACGGGAAGTTCCACTTCCCAGTAGGAAATGTCCATTTAGATTCTGAACAAGCTCTTGGGTTTGTTCGTGAACGCTATTCGTTGGCTGATGGAGATCGTGACCGTGGTCGTAATCAACAAAAGGTTATTGTCGCAATTATTCAGAAATTAACTTCTACTGAAGCCTTAAAAAATTATAGTGATATTATTCAAGGTTTGCAAGATTCCCTTCAAACAAATATGCCTATCGAAACGATGATAGATTTGATTAATACTCAATTGGAGAGTGGTGGTAGTTATAAAGTCAACTCTCAAGACCTCAAAGGTACAGGTCGAATGGGACTTCCTTCTTATGCTATGCCAGATAGTAACCTCTATATGATGGAAATCGATGATAGTAGTTTAGCAACTGCTAAAAGTGCGATACAAGATGTGATGGAGGGAAGATGATATGATTGATATCCACTCTCACATTGTCTTTGATGTAGATGACGGGCCAAAGTCTATAGAAGATAGTAAAGCTCTTTTAATAGAAGCATATAATCAAGGAGTTCGGATGATTGTTTCGACTTCCCATCGTCGAAAAGGGATGTTTGAGACTCCAGAAGAAAAAATAGCGACGAATTTTTTAAAGGTTCGTGAGATTGCTAAAGAAGTGGCAGATGATTTGGTCATTGCTTACGGAGCAGAGATATACTATACTCCGGATGTTCTAGAAAAATTAGAAAACAAGCGCATTCCTACTCTCAATAACAGTCGTTATGCTTTGATTGAATTTAGTATGAATACACCCTATCGCGATATTCATAAAGGGTTAAGCAATATTTTGATGTTAGGGATTACCCCAGTGATTGCTCATATTGAACGTTATGATGCGTTGGAAAACAATGAAAAACGTGTTAGGGAACTGATTGATATGGGATGCTATACGCAAGTAAATAGTTCTCATGTTCTAAAACCTAAGCTCTTTGGTGAAACCTATAAATTTATGAAAAAGAGAGCCCAATATTTTTTGGAGAGAGACCTGGTTCATGTCATTGCAAGTGACATGCATAACTTAGATAGTAGACCTCCCTACATGGAGGATGCTCGTCAGATTATTTCTAAAAAGTATGGTAGAGACAAGGCAGAAGAGCTATTTGTAGAGAACCCTAGGAAAATTATAATGGATCAAATAATTTAGGAGAAAATATGAAAGAACAAAATACTATGGAAATCGATGTATTTCACCTGTTTAAAATTCTTTGGAAAAGAAAAATTCTAATTGCATTGGTAGCAATTGTAGCTGGAGCCTTAGCTTTTGCCTATAGTGCGTTTGTCGTTAAACCGGAGTTCACTAGTACTACACGGATTTATGTAGTCAACCGTAATCAGGGAGATAAGCCTGGTTTGACAAACCAAGACTTGCAAGCTGGATCATACTTAGTTAAAGACTATCGTGAAATTATTTTGTCTCAAGATGTTTTGGAGAAAGTTACATCTAATTTGAAATTAGATCTATCACCAAAAGCTTTGGCTAGTAAAGTCAAGGTAACTGTACCAGTCGATACTCGTATCGTATCTATTTCCGTTAATGATAAAGTACCTGAGGAAGCTAGTCGTATTGCTAACTCATTGAGAGAAGTAGCAGCTGAAAAGATTATCAGTATCACACGCGTTTCTGATGTTACAACACTTGAAGAAGCTCGTCCGGCTACAGCACCATCTTCTCCAAATATTCGTAGAAATACAATTATCGGGCTACTTGGAGGAACAGCATTTATGGTTATCGCTGTTCTTATCGTTGAACTGGTTGATACACGAGTGAAACGTCCAGAGGATATTGAAGATGTTATGCAAATTGCATTGTTGGGAGTTGTTCCAAATCTGGATAAATTGAAATAGGAGAGAGATATGCCGACATTAGAAATAGCACAGAAAAAATTAGATCTGGCCAAAAAAGCGGAAGAATACTATAATGCCTTGCGTACGAATATACAATTGAGTGGAAATAATTTACAAGTAATTTCTATCACTTCTGTAAAACCGGGTGAAGGAAAGTCAACGACTTCTACAAATATTGCTTGGGCATTCGCGCGTGCAGGTTACAAGACCCTGTTAGTAGATGCTGATATTCGTAATTCTGTCATGTCAGGTGTCTTCAAGTCACGTGAAAAAATTACTGGATTGACAGAATTTTTATCTGGAACAACAGACCTATCTCATGGTTTATGTGATACCAATGTTGAGAATCTATTTGTGGTTCAAGCTGGGTCTATCTCACCCAACCCAACTGCTTTATTGCAAAGTGAAAATTTTAGCACTATGATTGACACACTTCGCAAGTATTTTGATTATATTATTGTTGATACAGCGCCTATTGGTATCGTAATCGACGCAGCTATTATTACACAAAAATGTGATGCATCTGTTTTAGTTACTGCGGCAGGAGAAGCTAACAGAAAAGATGTTCAGAAGGCTAAAGGTCAATTGGAACAAACGAATAAACCATTTTTAGGAGTTGTATTAAATAAATTCAATACTTCAGCTGAGAAATATGGTTCTTACGGTGAGTATGGTTCTTACGGTAAAAAATAGGGGATAGACTAAGGAAGTAGTTATGGAAGAGAAAGGGATAAAAATATCTCTGGCAGTAATCCAGAGTTTTATAGTAGTGTTACTGGGGTATTCTCTTAGTTTTGTTAAAGAGACAGATATTCTTTCAACAACAATGATTGTCCTATATATTCTCCACTACATCGTATTTTATTTTAGCGATTACGGTCAAGATTTTTTTAGACGAGGGAGTTTGATTGAACTTGTTCGCTTGACAAAATATATCATTTTCTTTGCATTGGCAATTAGTCTTTCTAATTTCTTTTTAGAAGAACGCTTTAGTATCTCTAGACGAGGCATGGTGTATTTCTTAACCTTACACTCGATTCTAATGTATCTAGTCAATATTTGTATCAAGTATTATTCGAAACGGATATTTCCTAATTTGAAATGGAGTAAAAAACTATTCTTGATTACAGCAACATCTAGAGTTGAGAAAGTGATGGATAAATTACTTGATGCGGGCGATTTCTTTGGAGAACTGGTGGCAGTTAGTGTATTAGATAAACCTAATTTCCAACATGATACTATTACAGTTGTACCAGTCGAAGATATTTTAAATTTTGCAACTCACGAAGTTGTGGACGAAGTGTTTATCAATCTTCCTAGTGAAGAATATGATATTGGTGAATTTATTTCTCGTTTTGAAACGATGGGAATTGATGTAACGGTTAATCTAAATGCTTTTGACCATAATCTAGGGCGTGACAAAAAAATCCGTGGGATGGCTGGTTTAAATGTCATTACTTTTTCGACGAAATTTTATAAGAATAGTCATGTAATTGCTAAGCGTGTCATAGATATTATTGGTTCTATTTTTGGTTTAATGATTTGTGGTCTAGTTAGTATAGTTCTAGTTCCAGCTATTCGAAAAGATGGTGGACCTGCTATTTTTGCCCAGACTCGCATAGGAAAAAACGGCCGACATTTTACTTTTTATAAATTTAGATCAATGTGTATTGATGCTGAGGATAAAAAGAGAGAATTGTTGGAGAAAAATACCATGCAGGGTGGTATGTTTAAGATGGACAATGATCCTCGCATTACAAAAATTGGTCGCTTTATCCGTAAAACTAGCTTGGATGAACTTCCCCAGTTTTGGAATGTTCTGAAAGGAGATATGAGCCTAGTGGGAACAAGACCGCCAACAGTTGATGAATATGAGACATACACACCTGAACAAAAACGTCGATTGAGTTTTAAACCGGGTATCACTGGACTTTGGCAAGTTAGTGGTAGAAGTGAGATTAAGAATTTTGATGAAGTTGTTAAATTAGATGTAGCTTATATAGACGATTGGACAATTTGGAAAGACATTGAAATTTTACTAAAAACTATTAAAGTTGTACTTATGAGAGATGGAGCGAAGTGATTTTATGAATAAAGTGAGGGAAATTCAACTAGGAGAATTATCTTTATTGAAAAGTTTTATTGCTATTTGTAGTAAACATAACTTAAGATATTATGCTTTGGGAGGAACATTGCTAGGAGCCATTCGTCATAAAGGATTTATTCCTTGGGATGATGATATGGATTTAGGGATGCCTCGAAAAGATTATGAAAAATTTTTATCTATTTGTAAAAAAGAACTTCCAGAACATGTTATTTTGAGACTTCATGATGACAATTTAGGTAATACCTCTATTATGGATACATCCTTACAAATTCCATTTGGAGATGAACTATGTAGTCCATTCATAGATATTTTCCCTTTGGATGGTTATCCAGATGATCGTTTTCATTATTTTATTCATACAAACAAAATCAAATTCTATCGTGCACTTTCTAAAATTTCGGTAATCGATCGTCTACATGACAGAGATCGGGGAAGTTTTGAAAATGCAATTGTGAGTATATCAAAAGTTTTGAAATTAAATAAACTTCTAAAAACAGCCACTATTAACAACAAATTACAAAATCTAATTAAACAATATGATTTTGAAACTAGTTCAATAGTAGGTAATGTATTAGGCTCTTACAGAGAACGTGAGCTTGCTAGAAAAGAAGTATTCGGTGAACCACAATTACTAGAGTTTGAGAACTTAGAAATAAGTTGCCATGCAAACCCAGATGAATATTTAACAAAAATATATGGTGATTACATGAAGTTACCAAAAGAAGCCGAGCGTAAGGGTCATTTTGAGTCTACATGGGGAGATTAATTTGAATAGTTTTAATTTAATGGGGGTCAGAATTGACCCTTTAACAATGGATGAAACAGTACAAGCGGTTGAGAAATTTGTAATTGAACAACGTCCTCTTCATTTAATGGGCGTAAACGCTGATAAGATTAACCAATGTCAATCAGATGAAGCTATTAAGAAGATAGTTAACGAGTCTGAGATCATCAATGCAGATGGTGCATCAGTAGTTCTAGCTTCTCGATTTTTGGGCTACCAAGTTCCAGAACGAGTTGCTGGAATTGATTTAATGCAAAGATTATTAAAATTAGCCGATGAAAAATCTTATTCAGTGTATTTTTTTGGTGCTAAAGAAGAAGTTTTGCAAGATATGTTACAAAATTTTAAAGAAGAGTATCCAAATCTACGAGTTGTTGGACATCGTAATGGTTATTTTTCTGAGGAAGATGAGCAAGATATTCAGGAAGATATTCGTGAAAAGAATCCCGACTTTGTATTTGTTGGAATTACTTCACCTAAAAAAGAATACATCATCCAAAAATTTATGGATAATGGAGTGAATTCTATTTTTATGGGTGTAGGTGGTAGTTTTGATGTATTGTCTGGTCACATTCAGCGTGCCCCACTTTGGATGCAAAAATCAAACTTGGAGTGGTTGTTCCGAGTTGCTAATGAGCCAAAGCGTCTCTTTAAACGATACTTTGTAGGGAATGTTACCTTTATTAAGCGAGTTTTAGATGAGAAACGAAAAAAGAAAAAATAATATTTTACATATTTCACGAACGATGGATATTGGTGGTGCGGAGAGAATCGTGTACCAGTTGAGTTCTGATTTGAAAGATGAGTTTGATAGTGTACATGTTGCTTCTACAGGAGGCCTTTGGGAACCAAAATTAGAGGCCCAAGGAATTATCCATCATAAAATTCACGATATAGACAGCAAAAATCCCCTTACTGTGTTGAAGCTGCTTCTTACTATTTATCAAATTATTAAGACAAATGATATTACTCTGGTTCATACGCATCATCGAATGGCAGCTTTTTATATTTGTTTGTTAAAACTGATTAATCCCAAGCTAGTCCACGTTTACACTGCTCATAATGTCTTTAAAGATAAGTTGTCTTTATATAGATTTTCACTAAAAAATGCCTATAGTATTGCAGTTGGTCAAGCAGTTAATCAAAATTTGAAAGATGATGTGGGAGTGACAGACAGCACTGTTATCTATAATGGAGTGGTCTTGAAACAGTCAAATAGACAAGTTGATGAGATTATGAAGTTTGATGGAATCAAGCTAGGCTGTATTGCAAGATTATCTGAACAAAAAGGTTTGACCTATTTGATTGATGCTATTTCTTTGATTTCGGATGAAAACCTTCGTTTATTTATCGTTGGGGATGGAGAGCTTAGAGCTGAATTAGAAACTAAGGTTAAAGAACTCGATTTGGAAGATAAAGTATCTTTTTTAGGGTATAGACAGGATATAGTCGAGTGTATTAATAGTTTTGATTTCCTAGTGTCTTCGTCATTATTTGAGGGCTTGGCTCTAAATGTTATTGAAGCATTTATGAATGGAAAAACCATGGTTGCGACAGATATTCCTGGCATTAATGAAGTTGTTACAAAAGAAAATGGGATCTTGGTTCCTGCTAAAGATGCTAGGGCCTTAGCTTCTGCTATTGAGAGTCTGGCGACTGACTCAACTCTTAGAACTAGGTTAGCTCATCAAGCTAAAAAAGATTATGAAGAGAAGTTTAGTTATCCTTTATTTTTAGAGAATTATCGTAAATTTTATCAAAAACTAATGGGAGATTCAAAATGAAAAAAGTAATGTTAGTTTTTGGGACGCGTCCAGAAGCAATAAAAATGTGTCCCTTAGTGAATGAACTGAAGAAAAATGATTCAATCAAAACACTTGTGTGTGTAACCGGTCAACATAAAGAAATGTTAGAGCAAGTTTTAGATGTCTTTAAAGTTGTTCCTGATTATGATTTAGGAATTATGAAGGCAAATCAAACACTATTTACAATCACGACAAGTATTTTAGATAAAATTCAAGCAGTTTTAGAGCAGGAAAAACCAGATATTGTTCTTGTTCATGGGGATACTACAACCACTTTTGCGACAGCTTTAGCTGCATTTTACATGGGAATTAAAGTTGGACATGTAGAGGCAGGATTGAGAACTTATAATCTTCAAAGCCCATTTCCTGAAGAATTCAATCGTCAGACTACTTCAATTATTGCGGATTTCAATTTTGCTCCGACAGAAGTGGCTAAAGAGAATCTTCTAAAAGAGGGAAGAGAGAATATCTATGTTACTGGAAATACTGTTATTGATGCCTTGAAGACAACTGTTCAAGAGCATTATGACCATCCTATTTTAGAGTGGGCTAAGGACAGTAAACTCATCATGTTGACAGCCCATAGACGTGAAAATCTTGGTCAACCCATGGAAAATATGTTTAATGCAGTTAATCGTATCCTGAATGAGTTTGAAGATGTTAAAGTCGTATATCCTATTCACAAGAATCCTAAGGTTCGTGAGTTAGCAAGTAAGGTGTTTGGCGACAATGAACGTATGAAAATCATTGAACCTCTAGAAGTCATTGATTTCCATAATTTTATGAATCAAAGCTACATGATTTTAACAGATTCTGGTGGTGTACAAGAAGAAGCACCTTCTTTAGGTAAACCAGTATTAGTAATGCGTGATACAACAGAACGTCCAGAGGGAATTGCTGCAGGAACCTTGAAATTGGTAGGAACAGAGGAAGAAAATATTTATACTAATTTCAAACTGCTTCTAGAAGATGAAACAGAGTACAGCAAGATGAGTAAAGCAAGTAATCCATATGGAGATGGAAAAGCTTGTGAGCGTATTGTTGATATCATTTTGGAAGGATTATCATAATGGATCAGATTTCTATTGTTGTACCAGTGTACAATGTTGAGAACTGTTTGAGTTATTGTGTAGAAAGTCTAAGACAACAAACATATAAAAATATTGAAATAATCCTAGTAGATGATGGTTCGACGGATAGTTCTGGAGAAATTTGTGACCAATATGCTCGAGAAGATGACAGAATAAAAGTTCTGCATATTGAAAATGGGGGATTGTCCAATGCCCGCAATACTGGGGTAAAAGAATCTTCAACAGATTGGATTGTTTTCATTGATTCAGACGATTATTATGACCATAGAGCCATTGAATATTTAGTAGAACTTAGAGATAAGTATAGAGTTGATCTTGTAGCAACTCCAGTGATTGAAGTTAGAAACTATGAAAATAGTGATTTTTTAGGAGATTTCAGAGAGAAATATTCTGGAAAATTAGATCGTAGAACAGCTTTAGAACAAATGTTTTATGGAAATTATGTTGGGACACATTCAGGTGGTAAACTATATAAGAAAGAAATCTTATTAAGGTTTCCATATCCTAATGGGATGTTGTATGAAGATTTAGCTCTTGCTTATGAGCATATTGCTTCCTGTGAAAATATTGCTGTTAGTGATCTAAATCTTTATAAATACTATCGAAGACCAGGAAGTATTGTAAATTCTAAGTATAGTGATCGTCTCTTAGATTTTTACAAGGCAATGGAATGGAATAGAAGTTATGTTGAACGAGACTATTCAGGTGATAGGGATATGAGAAGAGCCTTGAATGTTCGCTATGTTTTTAATGGTCTGCATATTGTACATGCTATGCTTAGTTCAGATATGTATGCTGAAGTTAATAAAATTAGAAAAGAATACATTCAATATTTCAAAGATGTTATTCCGAATTCAAATGTTACAAGGAAAAATAAATTGAAATATATATTGTTTCTCGTATCTGCAAAATTGTATAACACTATTCGAAATAAGATTGGATAATTTAAACAAACTTAGGTAAAAATATGAAAATAAAAATAAAATTATCAGAGTTATTATATTTTTCAGCTTTCTTTATTTGGTTGCTTTTTAATTTTATAGCTCAAACAAACTTAGTCTATAAATACCCTGAAATTTATCGTTTTCGAATAGTTGCTATGATAGTGTCTATTGTCATACTCCTGTTTAAACTACTATTAGAGAGACACTCGAGTAAGTTTCTGATATTCTTCTTTTCAGCTTTCTGCTTGGCTATAATTATCGGGATTACAACACATAAGCTTTTTGATGCCCTCACAATAATTTCAACAATCTTATTTATTATTTCTATAAACAATGTGAATTTTAGAAAAGTTTTGATTCTCTGGACAGTTTCGATTGTTCTCTTAATGATTTCTATATATGGTCTATTAAAGTTTGGCATTATTGAAAATACGCTGAGGGTTCAATTAGGAGGGCGATTCCGTTTTAGCCAAGGATACCAATATGCTAGTTTCGGAGCTAATTTTTTATTTCATCTGACTCTAGTCTATCTATATTTGAGAAAAAGTAAAATCAGATTGTCAGAAATTCTAATGCTTGGAATACTGAATTATTATTTTTACGTGAATACTGATACGAAATCAGCTTTCCTTCTTTCAATTCTAGCATTAGTATTGGTGTACATATTCAAAAATAAAGTAGTTAGTCAAAAAATCCTGAATGCTATTGGTAAAATTACGTTGACTGCAGGGATTCTTATTCCTATCATTTTGACTTATTTTTATAACGCAAACAGTAAATTCTTTCAAATTTTAAACGTATCTTTGACAGGAAGACTAAGTTTAGGACATAAGACATTATCTTTATATGGCGTACATATGTTTGGTCAAAGAATTGATTGGGAATTGCAACAAAGGGCTACGTCTGTTTTTGATAATTATTTATACGTTGATTCATCTTTTGTAAATATTTTGTTGCATTATGGAGTGATTCTACTAGTTGTTATTTGGTATAGTTTCTATCAACTAAATAAAAGAGGACACTTTAATACAGTTGAGATGCTTGTTTTTATTGTATTGATACTTCACTCAATGTTTGATCCACAATTTTTTGAATTAATGTACAATCCATTATTATTATTGATGGGTATTTCTTGGAGTAAGTATAGGTATAATTATCAGGATGTTTAAAGTTCTTGTGTTATATGTATCCTTAGCTCTAAGTAGAGGTTAGTTAAGTTATTTATGTGTCAAAAAAAGTTTAATCTATTTAACATCATTATTTTTGGGCAGATTAATTTTCGCCGTTTATAATAGTAGTTAAGTGAGGAATATGCCCCCCTATGAAGGTTCTTAAAAATTATGCATACAATCTTTCATATCAATTATTAGTAATTATTTTACCGATTATTACGACTCCATATGTTACCAGAGTATTTAGTTCTGATGATTTAGGAACTTATGGTTATTATAATTCTATTGTTACCTACTTTATCCTGTTGGCTACCTTGGGGGTAGCCAATTATGGTACAAAGGAAATTTCTGGTAATCGAAAAACAATTCGTAAAAATTTCTGGGGAATTTATACTTTACAACTTGGAGCAACCATCTTATCACTGACTCTCTATATTTTGCTTTGTCTCACTTTTTCGTTAATGCAAAACCCGGTAGCTTATATTTTAGGATTAAGTTTACTTTCTAAAGGGTTAGATATTTCTTGGCTATTCCAAGGTTTAGAGGATTTTCGAAAAATTACAGTCAGAAATATTACAGTGAAACTAGTTGGCGTTATTGCTATTTTTCTATTTATAAAATCAGCTAGCGACCTATATTTATATGTGTTCTTGCTTACCATTTTTGAATTGTTGGGACAATTAAGTATGTGGTTGCCGGCAAGAGAGTTTATTGGGAAACCGCACTTTGATTGGGAATATGCTAAGCAGCATTTGAAGCCAGTTATCTTATTGTTTTTACCTCAGATTGCCATATCGCTCTATGTTACTTTGGATCGTACAATGCTAGGAGCTTTAGCTTCAACAAAAGATGTAGGAATCTATGATCAAGCATTGAAACTTGTCAATATTTTATTGACCCTAGTGACTTCATTGGGAAGTGTCATGTTACCACGAGTTTCAAATCTTTTATCATCAGGAAATCATAAAGCAGTTAATAAAATGCATGAGATGTCATTTCTGATTTATAATTTGGTTATTTTCCCCATTATGGCAGGTATGTTAATTATAAACGATGATTTTGTTAACTTTTTTCTGGGAAAAGATTTTCAAGATGCACGCTATGCAATAGCTATTATGATTCTAAGAATGTTCTTTATTGGATGGACAAATATCATGGGGATTCAAATTTTGATTCCCCATAATAAAAATAGAGAGTTCATGCTTTCAACAACAATTCCTGCTATTGTTAGTGTCGGATTAAATCTTCTCTTGCTTCCAAAACTGGGCTATATAGGTGCAGCAATTGTATCTGTCTTAACAGAGTCGCTGGTTTGGGCTATACAGTTATTCTTTACTCGCTCTTATCTAAGAGAAGTTCCTATAATCGGATCAATGGCAAAAATTGTACTAGCATCTGCCATTATGTATGGCCTTTTGTTATGTTCAAAAACAGTTATACATTTTTCACCAACATCAAATGTTCTAGTATTTGCAATGTTTGGTGGAATCATTTATCTTTTTGCAATTCTATCTCTAAAAGTGGTAGATGTGAAAGAATTAAAACAAATTATTAGGAAAAACTAGAATGAGAAAAGTTCGAAATATCAACCTAGATTTACTAAAAGTGCTTGCCTGTGTTGGAGTTGTTTTACTTCATACAACAATGGGTGGATTTAAAGATACTGGTTCATGGAATCTTTTGACGTATTTATATTATTTGGGTACCTACTCTATTCCCTTGTTTTTTATGGTCAATGGTTATTTATTGTTAGGCAAGAGGGAAATAACTTCTCATTACATACTTCAGAAAGTCAAATGGATCCTAATAACAGTATCATCATGGAACATTATCGTTTGGCTCTTTAAAAGAGATTTTACAGTTAATCCAATTAAAAAAATTGTAGGCTCTCTGATACAAAAAGGGTATTTCTTTCAGTTTTGGTTTTTCGGCGCATTGATACTGATTTATTTATGCTTGCCTATTTTGAGTAAATTTTTAAATTCAAAAAGAAGATATTTATACATTTTAGCTTTATTGATTGTTATTGGTTTTATAGTTGAATTGGCAAATATTTTCTTTCAGAGGCCTCTACAAACTCATGTTATGCAAACTTTTAGATTATGGACATGGTTTTTCTATTATATTTTAGGTGGTTATATAGCACAATTCAATGTAGATAATCTCAAATATAGATTTAAAAATTGGATGAAAATAGTTAGCATGCTTTTAGTATTGATATCACCAATTATATTGTTTTTCTTAGCAAAGAATACTTACCATAATCTTTTTGCTGAATATTTTTATGATATTCTATTCGTGAAATTTACAAGCTTAGGAATTTTCCTGATGGTATTAACACTATCTTTGAATGAAAATGGGAGCAAATGGATTGTTTCTCTATCTAATCAAACAATGGGTGTTTTTGTAATACACACCTATGTTATGAAGATATGGGAAAAATTAATTGCTTTCAGTTTTACAGGTGCATATTTGTGGTTTGCTATATTTACTTTGAGTATTAGTTTTATTGTCATTGGAATATTAATGAGAATCCCATATCTCAATCGAATCGTCAAATTATAAAAAGGAGAACAAGATGTACGACTATCTAATCGTTGGTGCTGGGTTGTCTGGAGCAATTTTTGCTTATGAAGCAACCAAGCGTGGAAAAAAAGTAAAAGTTATTGATAAACGTGACCACATTGGTGGAAATATCTACTGTGAGAATGTAGAAGGTGTTAATGTTCATAAATATGGCGCTCATATCTTCCATACTTCTAATAAGAAAGTCTGGGATTATGTTAATCAATTTGCTGAGTTTAACAACTACATCAACTCGCCTGTAGCAAATTACAAGGGTAGCCTTTATAATCTACCTTTCAATATGAATACTTTCTATGCTATGTGGGGGACAAAAACTCCTCAAGAAGTGAAAAATAAGATTGCTGAGCAAACGGCTCATATGAAGGACGTTGAACCGAAAAACTTGGAAGAACAGGCTATCAAGTTGATCGGCCTAGATATTTATGAAAAATTGATTAAGGGATATACTGAAAAACAGTGGGGACGCTCTGCGACAGACCTCCCACCGTTTATCATCAAACGTCTACCAGTTCGTTTGACTTTTGATAATAACTACTTCAATGACCGTTACCAAGGCATTCCAATCGGTGGCTATAATGTCATTATCGAAAATATGCTGAAAGATGTTGAAGTAGAACTTGGAGTTGACTTTTTTGCCAATCGTCAGGAATTAGAAGCTTCTGCTGAAAAAGTTGTTTTTACAGGGATGATTGACCAATATTTCGATTATAAACATGGTGAGTTAGAATACCGTAGTCTTCGTTTTGAGCATGAAGTTCTAGATGAGGAAAATTATCAAGGGAATGCCGTTGTTAATTATACAGAACGAGAAATTCCTTATACTCGTATTATTGAGCATAAACATTTTGAGTATGGTACGCAAGATAAAACGGTCATTACTCGTGAATACCCAGCAGATTGGAAACGAGGAGATGAACCTTATTATCCAATCAATGATGAGAGAAACAATGCTATGTTTGCTAAGTATCAAGAAGAAGCAGCGCAGAATGATAAGGTCATTTTCTGCGGACGTCTGGCCGATTATAAATACTACGACATGCATGTGGTCATTGAACGTGCCCTAAATGTTGTAGAGGAAGAGTTTAAATAAGATAACGAAGGATAAAATTGATAGATGAAATATTATCTAAAAGAAGAATTTCTGAAGGATTCTGGTGCACGAAATGCGGGAAATAAGGCTCGAAATGATGTTGAAGAAATAGTAGTTCGTGAGGGCTATAGTCCTTTGTTATTGATGGTAGATGATTGGTATCAAATGGGGACTATTAGAGCCCAACGACATAAGGCCAAAGCCCTATCCAAAGCTATCTCTAAGTTGAAGGAAGGGGATCAGCTACTGATTCAATTTCCTATGCTTCATCATAGTTTCTTTACGACTCATTTAGTCAAAAGAATCCAACGTAAAGGAGTGAAGGTTCACTTTATTATCCATGATTTAGAAGTTTTGCGCTATGCTAATTTGGATACAGTACCCTTGAAGCATAAGATTCGTGTTCATCTTCAAGAGTCAAGTCTTTTGAAACAAGCTGATGGTCTTATTGCTCATAATCCAGTTATGAAATCAGTGCTTGTTGATAAGGGGATTTCTGATAAGAAAATAGTTAGTTTAGGCATTTTTGACTATCTGATCCCGAATTATCAGGACAAAGAAGATTTATCGAAGGAAGGGGCTATTATTGTAGCTGGAAATTTAGCCCAAGAAAAAGCAGGTTACTTATATGAGTTGCCTGCAAGACCGGCATATAACCTCTATGGTGTTGGTTTTGATGAGTCTAGAAAGCTATCAAATGTAACCTATTTTGGTTCCTTTCTTCCAGATGAACTACCATCAGCATTAGAAGGAAGCTTTGGTTTGGTTTGGGACGGTGATAGTTCTAAAACTTGTAGCGGAGTGTTTGGTGAGTATTTGAGATACAATAATTCCCACAAGGCATCCCTTTATTTGGCTTCTGGTTTCCCTATTATTGTTTGGGGGCAATCTGCTTTGGCTAATTTCGTCTTAGAAAAAGAGTGTGGAATTAGTGTTGAGAGTTTACTTGATTTGGAAGAAGTATTGGACAACTTGTCTCAAGAAGAGTATCAGGATTTGGTCAAAAATGCTAAGGCCGTAGGTCAAAAAATTCGTGAGGGTTCTTATCTTCTTTCTGCATTGCAAGCTTTCAATTAATGAATCTAAAAATTACACAAATAGATAGATGAGGGAGTTACTGGATTCCCTCTTTTCTTATAGTTAAAGAGAGATTAAAAAATGAAATAAGATTCGATAGTTGTCAGAAAATAACAACTAAAAATGAAAATTCAGAAAAATATATTGACAATAGATTGCAAAGGGTCTATAATGGATAGAAAAACAAAGGAGAATACTATGAAAACAAGGAAAGTATTGGCTCTTGCGGGAGTCACTTTATTAGCAGCTGGTGTCTTAGCGGCTTGTTCTGGTGGTTCTGCTACTAAAGGTGAGCAGACTTTTGCATTTACCTACGAGACAGACCCAGATAATCTCAACTATTTGACAACCAGCAAGGCAGCTACTTCAAACATTACTAGTAACGTCATTGATGGATTGCTTGAAAATGACCGTTATGGGAATCTTGTTCCCTCTATGGCAGAGGACTGGTCAGTTTCTAAAGATGGTTTGACCTACACTTATAAGATTCGTCAGGATGCTAAGTGGTACACATCTGAAGGTGAAGAATATGCTCCTGTCAAGGCTCAAGACTTTGTAACAGGTCTTAAATATGCAACAGATAAGAAATCACAAGCTCTTTACTTGGTACAAGATTCAATCAAGGGTCTGGATGCTTATGCTAAAGGGGAAAATAAAGATTTTTCTCAAGTTGGAATTAAAGCCCTTGACGATCAAACAGTCCAATACACTTTGAACAAACCTGAAAGTTTTTGGAATTCTAAAACAACAATGGGTGTCTTGGCACCAGTTAATGAAGAGTTTTTGAACTCAAAAGGGGATGATTTTGCTAAAGCGACAGATCCAAGCAGTATCTTGTATAATGGTCCTTATTTGTTAAAATCTCTTGTGGCTAAATCTTCCGTTGAATTTGCAAAAAACCCTAACTACTGGGATAAGGATAATGTTCATGTTGATAAGATAAAATTGTCATTCTGGGATGGTCAAGATACCAGCAAACCTGCAGAAAACTTTAAAGATGGTAGCCTTACAGCAGCCCGCCTCTATCCAACAAGTGCAAGTTTCGCAGAACTTGAAAAAACGATGAAGGACAATATTGTCTATACCCAACAAGACTCTACGACTTATCTAGTTGGTACAAATATTGACCGCCAGTCTTACAAATATACTTCTAAGACTAGTGACGAACAAAAGACCTCTACTAAAAAGGCTCTCTTAAACAAGGATTTCCGCCAAGCTATTGCTTTTGGTTTTGATCGTACGGCCTATGCTTCACAAGTGAACGGTGCCAGTGGTGCAAGCAAAATTTTGCGTAATCTTTTTGTACCACCAACATTTGTCCAAGCAGATGGGAAAAACTTTGGCGATATGGTCAAAGAAAAATTGGTGACTTATGGGGATGAATGGAAGGATGTGAACCTTGCTGATGCCCAAGATGGACTATATAATCCTGAAAAAGCCAAGGCAGAATTTGCTAAAGCTAAGTCAGCTCTACAAGCTGAGGGAGTACAATTCCCAATTCACCTAGATATGCCAGTTGACCAGACAGCAACTACAAAAGTTCAACGTGTACAGTCTTTCAAACAATCGGTTGAAGAAACCTTGGGTGCAGATAATGTCGTAATTGATATTCAACAACTACAAAAAGATGAAGTCTTGAATATTACCTACTTTGCTGAAACAGCAGCTGGGGAAGATTGGGATATTTCAGATAATGTTGGTTGGACTCCAGACTTTGCGGATCCATCTACTTACCTCGATATTATCAAACCATCAGTTGGTGAAAACACTAAAACCTACCTTGGCTTTGATTCTGGTACAGATAATGCTGCAGCTAAGAAGGTTGGTCTAAACGACTATGAGAAATTGGTAACTGAAGCTGGAAACGAGACAATAGATGTAGCAAAACGTTATGATAAGTATGCTGTAGCCCAAGCTTGGTTGACAGATAGTGCCTTGATTATTCCAACAACATCACTCACTGGTCGCCCAATCTTGTCTAAGATGGTACCATTTACGATGCCGTTTGCCTTCTCTGGTAACAAGGGGACAAGCGATCCGCTCCTTTACAAATACTTGGAACTTCAAGACAAGGCAGTCACTGTGGATGAATACCAAAAAGCTCAAGATAAATGGATGAAAGAGAAAGAAGAATCCAATAAAAAAGCGCAAGAAGAACTTGCAAAACATGTGAAATAGATTTTAATCATCTATAGAAGCTGATTGATAAAGGGTTTGGCATTCGATAGGAATGCTAAATCCTTTTTATTATGTGACAATTTTCCCCTTAATCTCAGAGTATGGTTTTGTCAGAATTAAGAAAAAAATTAGCAATTTTCCTAGCTTTTCTATTGCTTTATCTATTAAAAATTGTTATATTAAAAGTGTAATTATTTTTATAAACGTTAAGCATTGCACTTTTCAGATAGAAAGGAGTATTTTTCGAACAAGAAATGTAAACGCTTACGGAAATCGATGAAAGGAATTAGGAGTTAATGGATAAACGATTTTTTGAAAAACGCTGTACATACAGTATTCGTAAATTTGCACTAGGTGCTGCTTCAGTTATGATTGGGGCTAGTTTTTTTGCTACTGCTCCAGTAATGGCTAACACACCAACAGTTGGCTCAACAGATAATTTGCCAAGTGAGCTTGCTGATCTGGATAAAAAAGCGAGCGATAATGGACGGGAGTTCGATAAAGAAGCTGCAGCAGCAAATCCGGGTTCTGCTGAAACAACGGAAGGACCAAAAACTGAAGAAGAATTACTAGCTCTTGAAAAGGAAAACAAAGAAACTACTGACAAGTTGCCGAAAGAATTGGAAGGCAAAGTTGAAAAAGCTACTGATAATGGTAAAGAGGTAAATAAAGACCAATTAGCTCAAGATACTGGTAGTCTTGTTCCTGACGATGTTGCCAAAACAAAAAATGGAGAATTGAACTATGGCGCTACTGTTAAGATTAAGACTCCATCAGGAGAAGGTAGTGGTATTGTCATTGGTAAGGATCTTGTTTTGACTGTTTCTCACAACTTTATCAAGGATCAGCAAGATGGAAATATCCGTAAGGTTGTGGATAATGATAAAGGGGATGGCGATATTTTTAGTATATCCTACCCTGGTTTAGATGATGTAAAATTTAGCAAGAAAGATGTGATTCACTGGGATCGAGATGGCTATCTAAAGGGCTATAAGAACGATTTGGCTCTTGTAAGATTGCGTACAGTTCTTGAAAATGCTCCTGTAGAAGTTACTGAAAAGCCAGTTGTTAAGAAAGTTGGGGATAAAGTCAATATGTTTGGCTATCCTGCTGGTAAGTTGGCACCAGTTATTAACAGTGCTGTGGATTTTGCTGAATCTTATGGTGAAGGAGTCCAAGGAGTTGGTTATCAAGGTGGACAACCAGGTGCTAGTGGTGGCGGTATCTTTGACACGGATGGTAAATTGATTGGTGTTCATCAAAATGGTGTGGTTGGAGTCCGTAGTGGAGGAATTCTTTTCTCTCCAGCTCAATTAAAATGGATTCAAGATCATATTAAGGGAATCTCTAGTTCAAAACCAGCGAATTTAGAGGAAACTGAAAAACCAGTTGAAGAAAAGCCAAAAGAAGATAAGCCGAAAGAAGAAAAACCAGCAACAGCTAAGCCAGAGACACCAAAGGCAGTCACTCCAGAATGGCAAACTGTAGCAAGAAAAGAACAGCAAGGGACTGTAGCCGTTCGTGAAGAAAATGGTGTCCGATACAATAAGCTATCTTCAACAGATCAAAATGACAATGCCAGCAAACCAGCCTTGTTTGAAAAACAAGGATTGACTGTGGATGCGAATGGGAATGCGAATGTGGATCTCACTTTCAAAGAAGAATCTGAAACAGGCAAATCACGTTTTGGTGTCTTCTTAAAATTTAAAGATACAAACAATAATGTCTTTGTCGGATATGATAAATCAGGTTGGTTCTGGGAATACAAGACACCAGGTAATAGCACATGGTATCAGGGTGGTCGTGTTGCAGCTCCAGTAAATGGCTCAGTGAATCATCTGACTATTAGCTTAAAATCAGATGGTCAGCTGAATGCAACAAATAATGATGTAAAACTTTTTGATACAGTTACTTTGCCAGCTGCTGTTAATGAAAATCTTAAAAATGAAAAGAAAATCTTACTTAAAGCTGGTACATATGGTACTGAAAAGACAGTTGTGAATATTAAGACTGACAATCAAGACGGAGTTCAAGCTACTGAAGCCACTGCTGAAAAAGAAACTGGTACGGTGGTAGATGATAGTAAAGTTACTTATGATACCATCCAGTCTAAAGTGCTAAAAGCAGTGATTGACCAAGCCTTTCCACGTGTCAAGGAATATACCTTGAATGGTCATACTTTGCCAGGACAGGTTCAACAGTTCAATAAAGTATTTATCAATAACCATAAAATCACTCCTGAGGTTACTTATAAGAAAATTAATGAAACAACTGCAGAATATGAAATGAAACTCCGTGATGAGGCTAATCTTATCAATGCGGATATGACAGTTCGTCTGCAAGTTGTAGACAATCAATTACATTTTGATGTAACTAAGATTGTCAACCACAATCAAGTCACTCCAGGTCAAAAGATTGATGATGAGAGAAAATTAATCTCAACAATTAGTTTCCTTGGTAACGCCCTCGTATCTGTTTCAAGTGACCAAGCTGGTGCTAAGTTTGATGGGGCAACTATGTCAAACAATACGCATGTCAGCGGGGATGATCATATTGAAGTAACCAATCCAATGAAGGACTTGGCTAAGGGTTACATGTATGGATTTGTTTCTACAGATAAGCTCGCTGCAGGTGTTTGGAGTAATTCTCAAAACAGCTACGGTGGTGGCTCTAATGACTGGACTCGTTTGACAGCCTATAAAGAAACAGTCGGAAATGCCAACTATGTCGGAATTCATAGTTCTGAGTGGCAATGGGAAAAAGCTTATAAGGGTATTGTCTTCCCAGAGTACACTAAAGAACTACCAAGTGCTAAGGTTGTTATCACAGAAGATGCCAATGCGGATAAGAAAGTGGACTGGCAAGATGGTGCCATTGCTTATCGTAGTATCATGAACAACCCTCAAGGCTGGGAAAAAGTCAAGGATATCACAGCATATCGTATCGCGATGAACTTTGGTTCTCAAGCACAAAACCCATTCCTTATGACCTTGGATGGTATCAAGAAGATCAATCTCCACACAGATGGTCTTGGACAAGGTGTTCTCCTTAAAGGTTATGGTAGTGAAGGTCATGACTCAGGCCATTTGAACTATGCTGATATTGGTAAACGTATTGGTGGTGTCGAAGACTTCAAGACTTTGATTGAGAAAGCGAAGAAGTATGGAGCTCATCTAGGTATCCACGTCAACGCTTCTGAAACTTATCCTGAGTCTAAATACTTTAACGAAAATATTCTTCGTAAGAATCCAGATGGAAGCTACAGCTATGGTTGGAACTGGCTAGACCAAGGTATTAACATTGATGCTGCCTATGATTTGGCGCATGGTCGCTTAGCTCGCTGGGAAGAATTGAAAAATAAACTTGGTGAAGGTCTCGACTTTATCTATGTGGACGTTTGGGGCAATGGGCAATCAGGTGATAATGGTGCCTGGGCTACCCACGTTCTTGCTAAAGAAATCAACAAACAAGGCTGGCGCTTTGCGATTGAGTGGGGTCATGGTGGTGAATACGATTCTACCTTCCAACACTGGGCAGCTGACTTGACTTATGGTGGCTACACTAATAAAGGTATCAACAGTGCCATCACGCGCTTTATCCGTAACCACCAAAAAGATTCTTGGGTTGGGGACTACAGAAGTTACGGTGGTGCAGCCAACTATCCACTTCTAGGTGGTTACAGCATGAAAGACTTTGAAGGTTGGCAAGGTCGTAGCGACTACAATGGCTATGTAACTAACTTGTTTGCTCATGATGTCATGACCAAGTATTTCCAACACTTTACTGTAAGCAAGTGGGAAAACGGTACACCAGTCACTATGTCTGATAACGGTAGCACTTACAAATGGACTCCAGAAATGCGAGTGGAATTGGTAGATGCTGACAACAATAAAGTAGTTGTGACTCGTAAGTCGAACGATGTCAATAGCCCACAATACCGTGAACGTACAGTAACTCTCAACGGACGTGTCATCCAAGATGGTTCAGCTTACTTGACTCCTTGGAACTGGGATGCAAATGGTAAGAAACTTCCTACTGATAAGGAAAAAATGTACTACTTCAATACGCAAGCTGGTGCAACAACTTGGACACTTCCGAGCGATTGGGCAAATAGCAAGGTTTACCTTTACAAGCTAACTGACCAAGGTAAGACAGAAGAGCAAGAATTAACTGTAAAAGATGGCAAGATTACCCTAGATCTTCTAGCAAATCAACCATATGTTCTCTACCGTTCAAAACAAACCAATCCTGAAATGTCATGGAGTGAAGGTATGCATATCTATGACCAAGGATTTAACAGTGGAACTTTGAAACACTGGACTATTTCTGGAGATGCTTCTAAGGCAGAAATTGTCAAATCACAAGGCGCAAATGAAATGCTTCGTATCCAAGGCAACAAGAGCACAGTCAGTCTTACTCAGAAACTGACTGGCTTGAAACCAAATACTAAGTATGCCGTTTATGTTGGTGTTGATAACCGTAGTAATGCTAAGGCAAGTATCACAGTGAATACTGGTGAAAAAGAAGTGACTAGCTATACCAATAAGTCACTAGCTCTTAACTATGTTAAGGCCTATGCCCATAATACTCGTCGTGACAATGCTACAGTTGACGATACAAGTTACTTCCAAAACATGTATGCCTTCTTTACAACAGGTTCAGATGTATCAAATGTCACTCTTACTTTGAGTCGTGAAGCCGGTGATGAAGCAACTTACTTTGATGAAATTCGTACCTTTGAAAACAATTCAAGTATGTACGGAGATAATCATGATACAGCTAAAGGAACATTTAAACAAGACTTTGAAAATGTCGCTCAAGGTATTTTCCCATTTGTAATTGGTGGTATCGAAGGAGTTGAGGATAATCGTACTCACTTATCTGAAAAACATGATCCATATACACAACGTGATTGGAATGGTAAGAAAGTCGATGATGTTATCGAAGGAAATTGGTCATTGAAGACAAATGGACTAGTGAGCCGTCGTAACTTGGTTTACCAAACAATTCCTCAAAACTTCCGTTTTGAAGCTGGTAAGACTTATCGTGTAACCTTTGAATACGAAGCAGGCTCTGACAATACCTACGCCTTTGTAGTCGGTAAGGGAGAATTCCAATCAGGACGTCGCGGTAATCAAGCAAGTAATTTGGAAATGCATGAACTACCAAATACTTGGACAGATTCTAAGAAAGCTAAGAAGGTAACCTTCCTCGTAACAGGTGCAGAAACAGGCGATACTTGGGTAGGTATCTACTCAACTGGTAACGCAAGCAATACTCGTGGAGATTCTGGTGGAAATGCGAACTTCCGTGGTTACAACGACTTCATCATGGATAAACTTCAAATCGAGGAAGTCACTCTAACAGGTAAAATGTTGACAGAAAATGCTCTGAAGAACTACTTACCAACGGTTGCCATGACCAACTATACTAAGGAATCTATGGATGCCTTGAAGGAAGCTGTCTTTAACCTCAGCCAAGCAGATGATGACATTAGTGTAGAAGAAGCGCGTGCTGAGATTGCTAAGATTGACGCTCTGAAGAATGCCTTGGTACAAAAGAAAACAGCCTTGGTAGCAGAAGACTTTGAAAGTCTGAATGCTCCAGCTCAAGCGGGAGAAGATTTAGCCAACGCCTTTGATGGTAACTTGTCAAGTCTATGGCATACGTCTTGGAATGGTGGAGATGTTGGCAAACCTGCAACTATGGTCTTGAAAGAAGCGACAGAAATCACAGGCTTCCGTTATGTGCCACGTGGATCAGGTTCAAATGGTAACTTGCGTGATGTGAAATTGGTTGTGACAGATGAGTCTGGTAAAGAGCATACTTTCACTGCAACTGATTGGCCAGATAACAATAAACCAAAAGATATTGACTTTGGTAAGACAATTAAGGCTAAGAAAATTGTTTTGACAGGTACCAAGTCTTATGGAGACGGTGGGGATAAATATCAAGCCGCTGCTGAGTTGATCTTTAGTCGTCCACAGGTGGCAGAAACAGCTCTTGATTTGTCAGCTTATGAAACAGCTTTATCAAAAGCTCAAAAATTGACTAGCAAGGAAAATCAAGAGGAAGTAGCAAGTGTAGTAGCCAGCATGAAATATGCTACGGATAACCATCTCTTGACTGAAAGAATGGTTGCCTACTTTGCAGAATATCTCAACCAATTACAAGATCAGACTGTGAAACCAGATGCTCCTACAAGTAGCAAAGGTGAGGAGGCAGCACCAATTCTCGAAGTGCCTGAGTATAAAGGTCCGGTTGGAACAGCAGGTGAAGAAGCAGCACCAATTCTTGATGTACCTGAGTATAAAGGACCAGTTGGAACAGCAGGTGAAGAAGCAGCTGTCAATGAAGTTTCAGAATACAAAGGCGGCGTTAATGCAGCAGAAGCAGTTGTCAATGAAGTTCCAGAATACAAAGGTGGAGTTAATGCAGTAGAAGCAGCTATCAATGAAATTCCAGAATATAAAGGCGGAGCTAATGCAGTAGAAGCCTTAGTTCATGAATTGCCAGAATATAAAGGCGGAGCTAATGCGGTAGAAGCTTTGGTAAACGAAAAGCCAGCCTACACAGGACTATTGGCTACAGCAGGAGATCAAGCAGCACCAACTATTGAAAAACCTGAGTATCAGATTAGTCAATTGGGCCAAGGTAAACTTTCAGAATCTAAAACTTCAGTTTCAACAGAAGATAAGAAGAGATTGCCAGAAACGGGAGAAAGCCAATCGGATACAGCTATCTTCCTAGCTGGCGTCAGTCTTGCCTTATCTGCTGCTGTCCTTGCGACAAAACGAAAAGAAAATTAAAGAAGACTGAATTTTATAACTTACAGGAACTAGAATTCAGACAGAAATAACTTAGTTGGAGAGAACCTCTAGGTTCTCTCCATTTTCAAATGGAAAATGAGACCGCTTACTGTAATAAGTGGGAGAAAGGAATAGGAGAAAGATGGATAGACATTTTTTTGAAAGACGCTGTCACTATAGTATTCGAAAATTTGCAATTGGTGCAGCCTCTGTAATGATCGGTGCTAGTATCTTTGGTGCAAATGTAGTGCAAGCTGCAGAGACAGTTGGAACACCTGAGAAAGAAGGAACAATCACACAAGCTCAGCCTTTAGACAAGTTGCCAGATGATTTAGCAGCTGTTTTAAAGAAAGCTGAATCAGAAGCGACGGCAGATACAGGTCATGATGAAAATCATGAAAATACTGCAGGAACAAGTCCTGCAGCAACTGAAGAAACAAGCCCTGCAGCAACTCCAACAGCTCCCAAACCAGCTGAGACTCTGAAGCCGGTTGAAACACCAAAAGCAGATTCTAAACCTGTAGAACCAGCTACACCTACAATCAAACCGGTTGAAAATCAAATTGAAGATAGAGAAGATCGTAACCACTTAGAAGGTGTCACTGTCCAAGCAAACGACTCAGAAACTGGAACTCCTTTTACTGCTGACAAGGCAGTAGATGGGGATCCTGATACTCGTTGGGCAACAAATCCAAATATTAACAAACCAACTTTCGAATTAACTCTTCCAAAAACTACACTTATTAGACATGTGGAAATTGATTGGGATCGTCGTGTTCGCAATGGTCAAAATGATCCAAATATCAAATCTTGGAGTCTCTACTATGCAGGTCAAGATGATGTAAATGCTAGTGGAGAAAAACAATGGAAACTAGCTCATACCAAGACTGGAGAACCTGTTTTAGATGAGAAAGTTGACTTAGCCAATAGTATTCAAGCTAAATATCTCAAGTTAGAAATCAATGACTATCAAGCGGGCACAATGGGCTGGAGAAACGTTGGTATTCAAGAAATTCGAGCTTATTCGAATATCCCTGATCCAACTAAAGTGACAGATATTCGCCAAGTTACGGAATTGACAGTTGCTAAGGATGGACAATCTTTAGTACTTCCAACTTTACCAGGAAAAGTCAGTCTTATAGGTAGCAACAAACAAGGTGTGATTGACCTTCAAAATCACATTTATAAGCCTCTGACTGATCAACGCGTTAAGGTTATGGTAGAGCAAATTAAAGATTCACATACCTTTACTAAAGAATTTGAAGTAGTCATCAAAGGACTACATCAGGATGAAGGTGTGGGTATCAAACCAAAAGTAGCACCAGCTGTTCAACAATGGTATGGAAAAGAAGGTCAATCTTCTATCACTTCAGATACAGTTCTTGCGACGGGGGATTCCGGCTTTGAACAAGCAGCAACCTTCTACCAGTCAGACCTTGCCAGCCGTGGATTGGAACTTGCGACAGGTGACAAGCAGGCTCAAAAACGAATTGAATTTAAAAAAGTTGAAAATAAGGGGTATGGTAAGGAAGGCTATGGCATCATGATTCAAGATGGTGTCATTACCATCGAAGCTGCAACGAACATAGGAGCCTTCTATGCTACTCGTACTCTTCTTCAAATGGGGGAAAGCAATCTCCAAAATGGAGAAATTCGTGATTTCCCAAGCTTCAGTCACCGTGGCTTTATGCTAGATACAGGTCGTAAATTTATTCCTTATGACACCCTTGTAGACATCATGCTTAATATGGCTTACTACAAGATGAACGACTTGCAGTTGCACCTCAACGATAACTATATCTTCCTAAAAGAGCACTTAGCAGGTAAGAACCTAACACAAGAAGAAGAGCTTAAGTACGTTCTAGAACATGCTAAGACAGGTTTCCGTGTAGAGACAGATATTGTCGGTAAGAATGGTCAAAAATTAACATCAGATGAGCACTATACTAAGGAAGAGATGCAAAATCTGATTAAACTTGCTAAGGCCTTGCATATCAATCTAGTACCTGAAATTGACACACCAGGTCATGCTCTGTCATTTGTCAAAGTTCGTCCAGACCTCATGTATCAAGGTAGCCTGAGCGATTACAGAGGTAAACATAATGTAGAGCGAGTAGCCATGCTCGATCTAGATAATAAATACGATGAAACGCTGGCTTTTGTCAAATCAGTTTATGACAAACTTCTTGATGGTCCAGATGCACCACTTCATGGGGTGTCTACTGTTCATATCGGAACGGATGAATACTACGGAAGCAGAGAAAGCTATCGTCGTTATGTCAATGACCTTATTAAATACATTAAAGGGAAAGGCTATACACCTCGTATTTGGGGGTCGCTCAGTGCGAAACGAGGTAAAACAGCGGTTGATTGGAAAGATGTAGAAGTTGATATCTGGAGTATTGGCTGGCAGCAACCAAAAGAAGCTATTGCTCAGGGAGCTAAGATTATCAACATAACAGATATTCCAACTTATAGTGTACCAAATGGTGATAATCGTCAAACAGCTTATGGTGACTATGCTAACTATGAGACACAATACAATAGGTGGACACCAAATGATTTCCGAACAGGTCATGGTCCACTTCTAGAAGCATCAAATCCAAATGTAATTGGTGGGGGTCACGCAGTTTGGAATGACAATATTGATTTTCATGAGACAGGTTTGACATCTTATGATATCTTTAAACGCTTCTTTAAGAGCATGCAAACAACTGCAGAACGCACTTGGGGATCTGACCGTGCGGCTGCGACCTTTGCAGAACGTACCCTACCAACGAGCCCTTATGCGCCACAGTCAAATCCTGAAAAAGAGATTGATCAAAGTGATTTATTTACTATCAATCCTGAAACAGTGAAAAGCTATGCAAGTAAGAAGGTGAAGACAAGCGAGCAAGGATTGGCTTTTGAGAAAGATAGTAGTATTGAAGGCCTGGTAGGTGACGTTGGTCCAAGTCATGTCTTGAAGTTTGATGTAACTGTCACTGGAGACGGTGAACAAATCTTCTCAACAAGTGGAGACAACCGTATCTATCTAGCTGATAAAGACGGCTATCTTGCTTATCAATTTGAACAGTTCCATATCCAATTCAATAAAAAACTTGAAAAGAACAAACGTTATCAAATCTCTATCGTGACCAAGCCACAATCAACGGAATTCTATGTGGATGGTGAGAAGATTGAACGTATCGCGAATCCAGCTCACCCTCGTTTTGCTCACAATAGCTTGGTTCTACCGCTTGAAAGCATCGGTGGGTTCAAAGGAATTTTACATAGTGCAGAGTTGACAGATAAACCATTTGTAAATCCTCGTTTGATTCCAACAGATCATTTCACAGTTTCTGCAACTAGTCAAGAAACACCAGGAACAGCGACTGAAGGAGTTGTTGAAAAAGCCTTTGACAATGATCCGAATACATTCTGGCATACTAAATGGACTGGTGATACTGCTCCGTACACTCTTTCCATGACCTTGAAAGAAGCAGAAAAAGTCAATGGTTTGACTTATCTCCCACGTCCAGGTGGTGGAAATGGAGTCGTTACTCGCTACGAAATCTACGCACAAAAAGATGGCCAAATGGTCAAGGTTTCAGAAGGAAACTGGGACAACAACGCTCAAGAAAAAACAGTCAACTTTGCGGCGGTTCATACCAACAAGATTGAGTTGAAAGTTCTATCAGGTGTTGGGGGCTTTGCAAGTGCAGCTGAAGTTCATCTATTGAAACCTATCAAAGAGGGACAAGAAACACCAGAACCAGAACAACCATCTACACCTGAAACTCCAAAAGTCGAGCAAACAGGTGATGGAACAGTTGAACTAGCGGATCAATTCACTGCAAGCAAACCAGCTAGCGAAGATAGTATTGCAGCTGCCAGCAAGAGCGCAGATTATCTCAAGAAAGAGTACAAGGTCTTCCCAACTCCACAAAAAGTGACTTATGGAGAAGGAGTAACAGCTCTTCGTAAGCAAGTCAATCTGGTAATGGGAGATCAACTCGATATTTATACTCGTAATCGCTTGAAGAGTGTCTTACAGGACAATCAAGTATCCTACACTACTAGTCAATCAGCAGTTGCTGGCGCAACTAATATCTATCTTGGAGTGCATGGACGAGGCTCACAAGCAGAACAAAACTTATCTAACGTTTCAGCAGGTCTCTTTGACAAAATTGATGCTTATGCTCTGACCATCAAGGATAATTCGATTTCCATCGTCGGAAAAGACACAGATGCGGTCTTCTATGGTTTGACAACCTTGAAACACATGCTCAAGGAGAGTCAAGTTCCAGTTCTTCGCAATGTGACAGTGGAAGATTTCGCTGAAATCAAGAACCGTGGTTTCATCGAAGGTTACTATGGAAATCCATGGTCTAATGCAGATCGTGCTGAACTCATGCGTTTTGGTGGCGATTTGAAATTGACCCAATACTTCTTTGCACCAAAAGATGATCCATACCACAACAAGAAATGGCGTGAGCTTTACCCAGAAGAAAAACTGGCTGAAATCCGTGAACTTGCTCGCGTCGGAAATCAAAGTAAAACTCGCTATGTCTGGACCATTCATCCATTTATGAACAACCGTATCCGCTTTGGTAATGAAGCGCATTACCAAGAAGACTTGGCAACCATCAAGGCTAAATTTACCCAGTTGATGAAAGTGGGTGTCCGTGAATTTGGTATTCTAGCCGATGATGCACCAAGCCCAGTTGGAGGCTACAATAGCTACAACCGCTTGATGCAGGATATGACCAACTGGTTGACAGAAATGCAAGGAACTTATAGCGGTCTTCGCAAAGAAATGATCTTTGTACCTGGTCAGTATTGGGGTAATGGGCGTGAAGCAGAGTTGAAATCTCTAAATGAAAATCTCCCAAGTTCAACCTCTATGACCTTGACGGGTGGTAAGATTTGGGGTGAAGTTTCTGAAGGCTTCTTATCAACTCTCAAGAACAATCTAACTGCAGGTGGTAAAACTTATCGTCCAGTATCACTTTGGGTGAACTGGCCAGTTACAGATAACTCTAAACAACACTTGATTCTAGGTGGTGGTGAAAAATTCCTTCATCCAAATGTAGATCCAAGCTTGCTGTCTGGTATCATGTTGAATCCAATGCAACAGTCTGAACCATCTAAGATTGCTCTCTTCGCTGGAGCTCAATATACATGGAAACAGTGGAAATCAGAAGAAGAAGCTAAGAAACTCAATGACATTGCCTTCAACTTTGTTGAAAATGGTCATTTTGAAGATAGCAAGGTATCAGCAGCCTTCCGCGAACTTGGTAAGCATATGATTAACCAAAACATGGATGGTCGTGTCGTTAAACTAGAAGAATCAGTTGAATTAGCTCCAAAATTGACAGACTTCATGACTAAGCTCAAAGCGGGTCAGGATGTAACTGCAGAACGTGCAACCTTGCGTGCAGAATTTGCCAAGATTAAAGAAGCGGCTGAACTTTATAAAGCATCAGGTGATAAAAAAATGGTTGCACAGATCCACTATTGGTTGGATAATGCAATCGACCAAATGAATGCCCTTGATGCCTTCCTAACAGGAACAGAGGCTATGGCTACAAATGATGCAGCCAAACTTTGGGATAGCTACTATAAAGGTTTGAAATTGTACGAACAGTCTCAAACTCATACCTTCCATTATGTAGACCATCTTGAAAAGGCTGAATTGGGTGTTCAACATATCCGTCCATTTATCCTATCCTTGAAAGAAGTTCTAGCGTCTGAAGTTCAAAAAGTCTTGCATCCAGATCAAATCATCAGCACCTTTATTACCAATCGAACAGGTGTAGAAGGTGGTTTGGCAGAAGTAACGGATGGTGACTTGGCAACTCATGCTTTGATTAAATCACCAAATAGTATTAAGACAGGTGATTATATCGGTATGAAATTTAACAAACCGGTAGATATCCAAACATTGACCTTTGCTATGGGAACTCAGGCAAATCCACGTGATACCTTTAGTAAGGCTGAAGTGCAGTATCAAGATGAAAAAGATAATTGGGTAAGTTTGAAAGAACCAACTTATGTTGGTAATGAGTCACTTGTTCAGTTTGAAAATCTTAACATCAAAGCTAAAGCAGTGCGTATGATTGCTACAGAAGATCGTGATGACACCTGGTTTGCAGTTCGCGAGATTGCAGTAAATCGTCCAGTAGAGAACGCTCGTAAACAACAAACTGCTACAATTAGCCTCAGCTCAAATCTAGTTTATAAATTGAGAACATCAGCAAGTCAAATTACTGATGGTAAAGATAATACAGAAGCTATGATGGCAAATGCTGACGGCAGCAATACGACTCCAGTAGATGCCTGGGCACAACTTGACCTAGGTGAAGTCAAGTCAGTCACTAAAGTTCGTCTTCGCCAAGGAACTGGCGATAAACTTGCCGCAGGTGTACTTGAGTACTCTACAGATGGATCTGCATGGCAAGAGTTAGATCGCCTATCAGGAGAACAAACTAAGGAAGTGACTAGAGCTATCAATGCTCGTTACATCCGAGTACGCAATACCAAGGCAAGTGACCTTTGGTGGCGTATCCAAGACTTCTCTGTTGAGACACGTTCTGGAAATAGCGACTTAACAGACACCAACGTGGATGCCTTGAAGGAAACACCAGTAGTGGATAGCTTGGGCAGTTACGAGCTTCAAATTCCAGCTGGAACTAAACTTCCTGCTCATAGCTATTTAGGTATGAAGCTTGACCGAATCCATCAAGTCAAGAGCATCCAGCTCCAAGGCCAGGCCAACCCAGCCCTAAGTCTAGAGTACTCTGTAAATGCGCAAGAATGGACACCAGCTAGTCAGCTGACAGACAGATCTGTCGCAACCCACTTGGTACGTTATGTTCGTCTTGTTAATAAAACAGACCAAGAACAGGCTGTTCCATCAACTTCTCTCCTTGTAACGACTAAAGAAGTGCAACCAACCAAACTAGAATCTACAACTATGGGCATTCATCCAATATATGGAAGTAATGATGTTCGTAAGATTAATAACCTAGATCAATTGTTTGATGGTGTGTACAACAACTTTGTTGAGTTTTCAGACTATGCCCATAAAGATGGCCATGTAACCTTGAAACTTGGTAGTGAACGCACTATCAAGAAGATCAGAGCCTACATCCAAGACGGAACTCAAAACTATCTTCGTGATGGTAAAATCCAAGTCAGCCAAGACGGTAAAACTTGGACAGATGTTGTGACAGTAGGAGATGGTGTGGCTAATAGCCAACACGATGATTCATTGACAGATGGTTGGACACATGATTCTAAGATGCCAGGAAATCGTTACATCGAGGGTGAATTGACAACACCAGTCAAAGCAAACTATCTTCGTGTCCTCTATACAGCTGACTATGATGCTCGTTTTGTAGGATTTACAGAATTGGTAATTAATGATGGCGAATTTGTCAAACCAATCAATGATCCAACTGTAGAAGGAAACGGTGGCGAAAGCCGTGGAAACTTCTATACAAACCTCGTAGATGGAAAAGTCTTGACCAGCTACAAAGCAGAACAAGATAAGGGAGAAATGGTTTATCACTTGTCTGAACCAACTAATGCTAACCATCTTCGTCTCGTTTCAAGTCTTCCAGAAGGTGCTAAGGCACGTGTTCAAGCTCGAACACTTAAGGATGGTCAAGAGAGCTGGACAGACCTCGGTGCCATTACATCTAGTCTCCAAACCTTTGCTATCCGAAATGGTGGTTCTCTTCTAGATGTTAAACTGGTCTGGGAAGGTGGCAAGGCTGAGTTTTATGAATTGGCGAGCTTCTATCAAGAATTGACAGAAGAACCGGTTCAATCAAGCAAGGGTGAAGAACCAGCACCAGTGCTTGAGGTACCTGAATTTACAGGTGGTGTAAATGCAGTTGAAGCTTTGGTACATGAGCTACCAGCCTACACAGGTCCATTATCAACCGTAGGTGACCAAGCTGCACCGACAGTAGAGAAACCAGAGTTTCAGGGTGGTGTGAATGCAGTTGAAGCTTTGGTACATGAGCTACCAGCTTATACAGACCCATTGTCAACCGTAGGTGACCAAGCCGCTCCAACAGTAGAGAAACCAGAGTTCAAGGGTGGAGTCAACTCCGTTATGGCCTTGAAACACGAACTACCAGAGTACACAGGTCCATTGTCAAGCGTGGGCGATCAAACTGCACCGACGGTAGAGAAACCAGAGTTCAAGGGTGGAGTCAACTCCGTTATGGCCTTGAAACATGAGCTACCAGCCTACACAGGTCCATTATCAACCGTAGGTGACCAACCAGCACCGACAGTAGAAAAAACAGAGTTTAAACTAAGTTCGTTAGAAAAAGCTCAGACTCCAGAAGCACCAGTTCAAGTTGTCAAGGAAGACAAGAGATTGCCAGAAACTGGTGAAAAACAGTCAGAAACAGCTATTTTCTTGGCAAGTGTTGGACTAGCTCTATCTGCTATCTTTGTAGCAAAAAGTAAAAAAGATTAGTTGTATATGACAATTAAACTCTCCCTTAACAGTATTCTAAACCAGTAGAGTGTATAGAACAAAAAACCTGAGAAGTACAATTGACCTTCTCAGGTTTTTATTATCTAATTATTGATTGAACAAAGAACAGATTGAAAAACCACCCAATTTTTGGGTGGTTAGTAATTTATTGTTGCGCTGGTTGAGGATTTTGGTTAGGCTGACCTTGATTGGTACTTGGTTGTTGTGTCGCCGTATTCTCATTGGTTCCAGCATTGGGAGTAGCTGTATTTGCATTTGGATTTTGATTTGTGTTTGGTGTCGTTACACTTGACTGAGAGGTTGAAGTCTCTGGAGTCTGGCTTGCAGGAGCAGGTGTAGAACTTTGTTGAGTAGCAGGAGCAGTCCATGTAGGACGAGCTCCATTCTTAAAGACATATTCTCCACTCCTATATAAGCCCTCAGGCATAGTCCAATCTCCTGGGTGGTCATCTTCTGATAGGTAAGTCATCATTGAACGATAGACCGCAGAAGCAACTGTGAACCCATTGCCGATGACTGGAGTAAGACGATTTGAGTAACCTGTCCATACGGCCATCGAATATTTACGAGTATAGCCGACAAACATTTCATCCGGTGCAACAAGTTGACTTGATTTAATATGATTTTCGATTTCTTCATCTGAATAGTTAGAGGTACCTGTCTTACCGGCTTGAGGAAGCCATGAAATATAGGCATTAAAACCAGTTCCAGAGGTCAAGACTGTTTTCATCATTTCTGTCATCATGTAAGCAGTGGTCTGTTTCATAGCTCGGGTACCAGGGTCAGAAAATTCTTTTTCGCTACCATCACTAAAGACAACTTTATTAATGTACATCGGTTTGTGATAGATACCACCATTGGCAAATGCAGCATAAGCAACAGCCATTTTTTCACTACTTGCGCCGTATTGTTTATTTGATTCAGTTGTGTTACTTGATATGGCGTTAGAATAATGCATATCTGGATAGTCAATTCCCAAACCATTTAAGAAGGTTTTTGCACGATTTAATCCAACTTTATTGAGTGTTTCTACAGCCGGAACATTCCGAGATTGCTGTAGTGCATATTGAAGGGTGATATTACCGAAGTATCCTCTATCCCAGTTGTAGACAGGTGTACTTGTTCCAGGATAATTATAAGGGATATCTCGTACAATTGTAGCAGTTGAGTCATAGATATCAAATTCCAAAGCAGGAGCATAATCGGTGATGGGTTTCATTGTTGATCCCCAGTCACGATTGGTTTCCACAGCCTGGTTGGTACCGAATGAAACATTACTTGCTTGATGACGAGCACCAAGTTGTGCAATAACGTTACCATTAGATACATCTACAATAGTCGAAGCTACTTGCATGTCATCATCAGGATAAGTGACATATTGGTCGGTGTTATAAACATCCCAGAGTCGTTGTTGGACATCTTTGTCCACATTTGTATAGACATCCATACCTGTAGTAAGAAGGTTGTAACCAGTTTCTTGTTCAACTTGGTCGATTACTTCTTTAAGGTAGTTGTCCATGTATGCAGGATAGCTGTTACCGGATTTCAGGCTTTGTAGACCATCGGTAACAGGGGTATTAATAGCTTTTTCATACTCTTCTGCACTGATGTATTTCTGCCCCTTCATTTCCGAAAGTACCAAGTTCCGACGCTCTAGAGCAGCTTCTGGATGAGAATAAGGATCATATTGGTTTGGTGCTTGAGGCATTCCGGCTAGGAGTGCTAACTGTGGTAAGCTTAAATCCTTCAAGTCTTTTCCATAGTAATTTTGGGCTGCAGTTTGCATTCCGTAGTTACCGTTAGACATGTAGACTTTGTTGATGTAGTAGGTCAGGATTTCTTGCTTGGTTGCTTTTTGCTCTAGTTGAACGGCTAGCCAAGCTTCTTGAGCTTTACGTGACAAAGTTTGATCGGCAGTTGAAGTAGAAAAATAAGTTAATTTGATCAATTGTTGAGTCAAGGTTGAGGCTCCCTGGAGGCCTCCTCCGCCTTGGAGGTTTCTCAATGCCGCACCCATGATACGAATGGTGTCAACACCTCTATGATCAAAGAAACGGTGGTCTTCGATAGACACGATGGCCTTGACCAAATCAGTAGGGATTTCATTTGCTTGAGTATTTACTCGACGTTCAGATCCAAGGTCAGCGATCAGTTCGTTCTTATTGTCATAAATCTTGCTAGAGGTCGTCGCAACTAATTTACTTTCAGATAAGGTTGGAGCCTTGCTAACAAAGTAGAGGAAGACACCTCCACCTAATAGAAATAATGCGATAAATAAGGTAAGGAACGTAATTCCGATATACTTTAAGAATCGCAGAATAGTTTGTTTGTTCATCTTGTTTTACCACCTAGTAAATGTTCTTTGATAATGTCGAGATAGGGAATTTGAGGGAAAGCGCCTTGCTTTACTAAATATCCGTATTCTTGAATATATCCAAGTGGCATTGATTTTTGCCCCTTATCTTGATGATAAAAGCGAATCAAATCAAATGCCGGCAACAAATAAGTTTCCTGTTTAGAAGAAAAATGAAGCAGTACGAAGCAAATACCCTGCTGTTCTAGAACTTGCTCCATATGTTGAATCTGGTGAAGATGGAAGTTCTTCATTGGAATAGCATTCTTTTGTCGCGTTTCCTTGGCTTCAAAGTCAATGTAATGTCCTCTATACACGCCAGAGTAATCGGTTGTGGAAGCTTGTCTAAAATAGGCTTCTACAATTTTGGCTCGACTACGTTGAGGATAGTCTACTCGGACAATTTGAACAGGCGTGGGTTTTTTATGGATAACTGCCATACCATGCGTCAGATAGTAGTCGTTTGTAGCGTTAATCATCTTTTCAAAAGTCATTCCTCGATTTGCGAAATTATTTGGTTGAGAAATGGATGTTTTGTTTTTTTGTGATGAAATTTTATGAGGATAGTTGACCATATTTCTCCTTATTGGTACAATAACATCACTCTATTATACCATAAAAATAGAAAGAAAGGTGTAAAAATGACTACAGCTTTAATTATGGGCTATTCTAATTTTGACTTGGGTGTCTTTAACGAAAAAGATATCAGGTTAAAAATTATAAAGAAAGCCATTCGCCGTGATTTAGAAAGTTTGGCAGAAGAAGGGATTAATTGGCTGGTCTTTACAGGGAACTTGGGATTTGAATCTTGGGTACTCGATGTCGCAAATGAAATGAAAGAAGAATATGGTTTCAACCTAGCGACCATTTTTGATTTTGAAACACACGGGGAAAATTGGAATGAAGCCAATCAGCTTAAACTTAGCCAATTTAAGCAGGTAGATTTTGTCAAATATGCCTATCCTAAATATGAACATATGGGGCAACTACGAGACTACCAACAATTTTTGCTGGAAAATACTGACCTAGCTTATTTTTTCTATGACCCAGAAAATGAGACCAAATTAAAATTTATGGATACCTTGATGAAAAATCAGGAAGGGTATCGCATAAAAAGGCTAACCTTTGAATACCTAAATGAGCTAGCAGAAAATTTTTCTGAAAAGTAGGCCTTTGACCTTGATTTTTGTTTGCCTTTTTTTATATAATAATACTATTAGAAACCGAGAATGGAGAGAGAGATGGCAAGTATTATTTTTTCAGCAAAAGATATTTTTGAGCAAGAGTTTGGACGTGAAGTCCGTGGATATAGTAAGGTTGAAGTTGATGAATTTTTGGACGATGTCATCAAGGATTACGAAACTTATGCTGCCTTAGTCAAGTCTCTCCGTCAAGAAATTGCAGAGTTGAAGGAAGAATTGTCTCGCAAACCTGAATCTGCACCGGTTCAAGCAGAACCACTTGAAATGACGGCTACAACTTCTATGACGAATTTTGATATTTTGAAACGACTAAATCGTCTTGAGAAAGAAGTATTTGGTAAACAAATTTTGGATAACTCTGATTTATAAGAGCTTATTTGAAAAGTGCAATTTTTGGATAATCGCGTGAGGAGAATTTCTTTTCATGAGGAAAGTCCATGCTAGCACAGGCTGTGATGCCTGTAGTGTTTGTGCTAGGCGAAACCATAAGCCTAGGGACGAGAAATCGTTACGGCAGTTGAAATGGCTAAGTCCTCGGATAGGCCAGAGTAGGCTTGAAAGTGCCACAGTGACGGAGTCTCTCTGGAAACAGAGAGAGTGGAACGCGGTAAACCCCTCAAGCTAGCAACCCAAATTTTGGTCGGGGCATGGAGTACACGGAAACGAACGTAGTACTCTGACTACTTTCAGCTGTAGGCTGTTAGCGGTAGACAGATGATTATCGAAGGAAGTGGTCCTAGTCACTTCTGGAACAAAACATGGCTTATAGAAAATTGCATATAGGTTGGGGCTGAGAAAACTTTCTCAACCTCATTTTTTAAAGTGGACATATAGAAAGGTCTTATAAGACTGAAAATGAAAAAAGAATTTAATTTAATCGCTACTGCTGCAGCGGGTCTTGAGGCTGTTGTGGGACGTGAAGTGCGAGAGTTGGGCTACGATTGTCAAGTTGAAAACGGACGTGTTCGTTTTCAAGGAGATGCGAAAGCCATCATCGAAACCAACCTCTGGCTTCGAGCGGCAGACCGTATCAAGATTATCGTAGGAACGTTCCCAGCTAAGACTTTTGAGGAGCTGTTTCAGGGAGTTTTCGCTCTAGATTGGGAAAATTATTTACCGCTTGGGGCTCGTTTTCCGATTTCGAAAGCCAAATGTGTGAAATCTAAGCTACACAATGAACCCAGTGTTCAGGCTATTTCAAAGAAGGCCGTTGTTAAAAAGTTGCAAAAACACTACGCCCGCCCAGAAGGTGTTCCTCTGATGGAGAATGGCCCAGAGTTTAAGATTGAGGTTTCTATTCTGAAAGATGTCGCAACTGTCATGATTGATACGACCGGGTCTAGCCTCTTTAAACGTGGTTATCGTACTGAAAAAGGTGGTGCTCCTATCAAGGAAAACATGGCAGCAGCTATTTTGCAACTCTCTAACTGGTATCCAGACAAGCCCTTGATTGATCCGACCTGTGGTTCGGGGACTTTCTGTATCGAGGCAGTTATGATTGCTAGAAAGATGGCGCCTGGTCTTCGTCGCTCCTTTGCCTTTGAGGAATGGAACTGGATTAGCGATCGCTTGATTCAAGAAGTTCGCACAGAAGCAGCCAAAAAAGTAGATCGTGAGCTTGAGCTAGATATCATGGGCTGCGATATCGATGCACGTATGGTGGAAATTGCTAAGGCCAATGCTCAAGTAGCAGGTGTTGCAGGAGATATTACCTTTAAGCAGATGCGCGTGCAGGATTTGCGTTCCGATAAAATCAATGGAGTGATTATCTCTAACCCACCTTATGGGGAACGCTTGTCAGATGATGCAGGAGTTACCAAACTCTATGCTGAGATGGGGCAAGTATTTGCACCGCTGAAAACGTGGAGCAAATTTATCCTAACTAGTGATGAAGCCTTTGAGACCAAGTACGGCAGTCAGGCGGACAAGAAGCGCAAGTTGTACAATGGAACTTTAAAAGTTGATTTGTATCAATATTTTGGTCAGCGTGTTAAACGTCAGGAAGTAAAGTAGGAAGGAAAACTCATGAGTAAGAAAAGACATGATCGTCATATAACAGAACATCAAGAAGCGCAATTTGATTTTGATGATGCCAAAGATCTAACGGTTGGAGAAGCCATGCTAAAAAATGAAGAGGTGGAAGCAGGTGTATTGCCTGGAGATTCTATCTTGGACAAGTATGTGAAACAACATAAAGATGAAATTGAGGCAGATAAGTTTGAAACGCGTCAGTTTAGCAAGGATGATTTAGTTGAAAAAGAAGAGGTAGAAGAGATAGAGGAGACTCAGACTCTAGATAATTTACTTCAAGAGCTTCGTGAGGGAACAGGAGTAGATTCTCCAGCTCCAGAAGATGAGTTGAGTCAGTTTGATGATTTAGAATTAACACGAGTTTCAGAAGCACCTCTTGTAGAAGAATTTGAGACTGAAGATATTCCAACACTTCATCGAGTGACAGTTAGTGAAGATGGAAATAGTAAGAAGAAATGGGTGCTTTATGGAATTCTAGCAGCCTTAGTGGTTCTTATCCTTGGAACTGGTTATTATGTTTATCGTCAAGTGGATCGTTCGACTAAGGAAATCCAAACTTCTCAATCAACTACAAACACGCAGTCAGATGTGGAAGAATTCAATAATTTATATGATGCCTTCTATACAGATAGCAACAAAACGGCTTTGAAGAATAGCCAGTTTGATAAACTGGGTCAACTTAAAACCTTGCTTGATAAGCTAGAAGGTAGTCGTGAATATACGCTTGCAAAATCTAAGTATGATAGTCTAGCAACTCAAATCAAGGCCATTCAAGATGTCAATGCTCAATTTGATAAGCCAGCTATTGTAGATGGAGTTTTGGACACTAACGCTAAAGCTAAATCAGATGCTAAATTTACAGATATTAAAACTGGAAATACGGAGATTGATAAAGTGCTAGATAAGGCTATCAGTCTAGGTAAGAGTCAACAAACAGCTCCTTCAAGTTCAAGCTCAAGTCAAGAAAGTTCAAGTTCATCAACAGAGAGGGCTACAGACAACACAAGTCCATCTTCAAGCGTCTCATCAAACAATTCAGTTTCTGCACGTGATGATAGCCATGGCGGTTTATCAAGTTCTGGAGTTGATCTCCAGAGAGCTTCGAGTCGTGTGCCGTTCAATCAATCGGCTGTTGATGATAGCAATAATTCTGCCTGGGATTTCGCGGATGGTGTCTTGGAAAAAATCCTAGCGACTTCACGCTCACGTGGTTATATCACTGGTAACCAATATATCCTTGAACGTGTTAATATCGTTAATGGCAATGGTTATTACAACCTCTACAAGCCAGATGGAACCTATCTCTTTACCCTTAACTGTAAGACAGGATACTTTGTTGGAAATGGTTCTGGACATGCGGATGCTTTGGACTACTAAGTAGTCGTTACAAAATTCTTTCTTTTCAAAAGTAAAAATGATAAAATAAAACAAATTAAACAAGAGGAGTGTCAAATGACAAAAGCTAACTTTGGTGTCGTAGGTATGGCCGTAATGGGTCGTAACCTTGCCCTTAATATTGAATCTCGTGGTTACACAGTTGCTATTTACAACCGTAGTAAAGAAAAAACTGAAGATGTAATTGCTTGCCATCCTGAAAAGAACTTTGTACCAAGCTATGACGTTGAAAGTTTTGTAAACTCAATCGAAAAACCTCGTCGTATCATGCTCATGGTTCAAGCTGGACCTGGTACAGATGCTACTATCCAAGCCCTTCTTCCGCACCTTGACAAGGGTGATATCTTGATCGACGGAGGAAACACTTTCTACAAAGATACCATCCGTCGTAATGAAGAATTGGCAAACTCAGGTATCAACTTTATCGGTACTGGGGTTTCTGGTGGTGAAAAAGGTGCCCTTGAAGGTCCTTCTATCATGCCTGGTGGACAAAAAGAGGCCTACGAATTGGTTGCGGATGTTCTTGAAGAAATCTCAGCTAAAGCACCAGAAGATGGCAAACCATGTGTGACTTACATCGGTCCTGATGGAGCTGGTCACTATGTGAAAATGGTCCACAACGGTATCGAGTATGGTGACATGCAATTAATTGCAGAAAGCTATGACTTGATGCAACACTTGCTAGGCCTTTCTGCAGAAGATATGGCCGAAATCTTTACTGAGTGGAACAAGGGTGAATTGGACAGCTACTTGATTGAAATCACAGCTGATATTTTGAGCCGTAAAGACGATGAAGGTCAAGACGGACCAATCGTAGACTACATCCTTGATGCTGCAGGTAACAAGGGAACTGGTAAATGGACTAGCCAATCATCACTTGACCTTGGTGTGCCATTGTCACTCATCACTGAGTCAGTATTTGCACGTTACATTTCAACTTACAAAGAAGAACGTGTTCATGCTAGCAAGGTTCTTCCAAAACCAGCTGCCTTCAAATTTGAAGGAGACAAGGCTGAGTTGATTGAAAAAATCCGTCAAGCCCTTTACTTCTCAAAAATCATTTCATACGCACAAGGTTTTGCTCAATTGCGTGTAGCTTCTAAAGAAAACAACTGGAACTTGCCATTTGCGGACATCGCCTCTATCTGGCGTGATGGCTGTATCATCCGTTCTCGTTTCTTGCAAAAGATTACAGATGCTTACAACCGTGATGCAGACCTTGCTAACCTTCTTTTGGATGAGTACTTCTTGGATGTTACTGCTAAGTACCAACAAGCAGTGCGTGATATCGTAGCTCTTGCTGTTCAAGCTGGTGTACCAGTGCCAACTTTCTCAGCAGCTATTACTTACTTTGATAGCTACCGTTCAGCTGACCTTCCAGCTAACTTAATCCAAGCGCAACGTGACTACTTTGGTGCCCACACTTACCAACGTAAAGACAAAGAAGGAACATTCCACTACTCTTGGTATGACGAAAAATAAGTAGGTCTGCCATGGGGAAACGGATTTTATTACTTGAGAAAGAACGAAATCTAGCTCATTTTTTAAGTTTGGAACTCCAAAAAGAGCAATACCGAGTTGATCAGGTTGAGGAGGGGCAAAAAGCCCTCTCCATGGCTCTTCAGACAGACTATGACTTGATTTTATTGAATGCTCATCTGGGGGATATGACAGCCCAGGATTTTGCAGACAAGCTGAGTCGGACTAAGCCAGCCTCAGTGATTATGGTATTGGACCATCGTGAAGAATTGCAAGATCAGATTGAGACAATCCAACGCTTTGCCGTTTCTTACATCTATAAGCCGGTTATTATTGATAATTTGGTGGCTCGTATTTCAGCGATTTTCCGAGGTCGGGACTTTATCGACCAACATTGTAGTCAGATGAAGGTTCCAACGTCTTATCGCAATCTGCGTATGGATGTAGAGCATCACACAGTTTATCGTGGCGAGGAAATGATTGCTCTGACTCGTCGTGAGTATGACCTTTTGGCTACTCTTATGGGAAGCAAGAAAGTTCTAACTCGTGAGCAGTTGTTGGAAAGTGTCTGGAAGTATGAAAGTGCGACCGAAACGAATATCGTGGATGTCTATATCCGTTATCTACGTAGCAAGCTTGATGTAAAAGGTCAAAAAAGCTACATTAAAACCGTTCGTGGTGTTGGTTACACCATGCAAGAATAGAGAGCAGTTACGGTTATGTAACTGCTTTTTTTGAGGGAGTTCTCTATATATTGACATACAGTTGGGGCTTTGCTATAATCAGTTGTGGAGGATAGGTCTAATGAAAACAATAAAAAAATTGATGCAAATTGCATTAGCAGTCTTTTTCTTCGGTTTGCTAGCAACAAGTGCAGTATTGGCGGATGATGCTGATTCAGAAGGTTGGAAATTTGTCCAAGAAAATGGTAGAACCTACTACAAGAAGGGGGAACTCAAAGAAACCTACTGGCGAGTGATTGATGGTAAAACCTATTATTTTGATTATAATGGTGAAATGGTTGTTGGTTGGCAATACATCCCAATGCCAGTTAAAGGCTATACAATTGGTCCTTACCCTAATGGTATAAGATTAGAAGGATCCCCAATGCCAGAATGGTACTACTTTGGTAAAGATGGGGTTCTTCAAGAATTTGTTGGCAAGCAAGTTTTAGAGGTAAAAACTGCTACAAATACCAATAAACATCATGGAGAACAATATGATAGTCCAGCAGAGAAACGAGTCTATTATTTTGAAGATCAACGTAGTTATCATACTTTAAAAACTGGTTGGGTTCATGATGAGAAAAACTGGTATTATTTACAGAAGGATGGTGGCTTCGATGCTCGTATCGACAGTTTGACGGTTGGGGAACTAGTGCGTGGCTGGACCAATGATAACTCAACTTGGTACTATCTAGATCCAACAACTGCTACAATGCAAACTGGTTGGAAACAACTTGGCAACAAGTGGTACTACCTTCGTTCATCAGGAGCCATGGCAACTGGCTGGTACCAGGAAGGCTCAACTTGGTATTATTTAGACCAGTCAAATGGCGATATGAAAACAGGCTGGCAATACCTTGGTAACAAGTGGTACTATCTCCGTTCATCAGGAGCTATGGCAACTGGTTGGTATCAAGATGGTTCAACTTGGTACTACCTAAATGCAAGTAATGGAGATATGAAGACAGGTTGGACAAAAGTAAATGGAAACTGGTATTATCTCAATTCAAATGGAGCAATGGTTACAGGTAGCCAAACTATCGATGGTAAAGTCTATAACTTTGCTTCATCTGGTGAGTGGATTTAATCTTGGAGGAGATACAAATGAAGCTTTTGAAAAAAATGATGCAAGTCGCACTAGCAACATTTTTCTTTGGTTTGCTAGCGACAAATACTGTATCTGCAGATACCACGGGTGGCCAATTTGTTGATAAGGATAATAGAAAATATTATGTAAAAGATGATCATAAAGCAATCTATTGGCATAAAATAGGCGGTAAAACTTACTATTTTGGTGATAAAGGAGAAATGGTTGTCGGTTGGCAATACGTAGAAATTCATGGAACAGGTTATCGTGATAATTTATTTAATAATCGTCCAGTCTTAGAAATTGGCCTTCAGGAGAAGTGGTACTATTTTGGACAAGATGGTGCTTTGCTAGAACAAACAGATAAACAAGTACTAGAGGCAAAAACGTCTGAAAATACAGGAAAAGTATACGGTGAACAATATGCTCCATCTGCTGAAAAGAGAACTTATTATTTTGATAATAATTATGCTGTAAAGACAGGTTGGACTTATGAAGACGGCAATTGGTATTATTTAAATAAGCTAGGAATTTCTGGCGATGATTCTTACAATCCACTACCAATTGGTGAAGTTGCTAAGGGTTGGACTCAAGATTTCCATGTTACTTTTGGCATTGATAGAAGCAAACCTGCTCCGTGGTATTACCTAGACCCAGAAACTGGCATTATGCAAACTGGATGGCAAAACCTTGGTAACAAGTGGTACTACCTTCGTTCATCAGGTGCAATGGCAACTGGCTGGTATCAGGAAGGCTCAACTTGGTATTATTTAGACCAGTCAAATGGTGATATGAAAACGGGCTGGCAATACCTTGGTAACAAGTGGTACTATCTCCGTTCATCAGGAGCTATGGCAACTGGTTGGTATCAAGATGGTTCAACTTGGTACTACCTAAATGCAAGTAATGGAGATATGAAGACAGGTTGGTTCCAGGTCAATGGCAAATGGTACTATGCTTATAGCTCAGGTGCCTTGGCAGTGAATACGACCGTAGATGGCTACTACGTCAACTATAATGGCGAATGGGTTCAATAATGAAAGAGGCGATTGTGAAGGAAACAATCGCTTTTTTTGTGAAAATATAATAAAATAGATAGGAGAGAATAAATACTTGTAGGAAAAATAATACTCTTTGAAAATCAAATTCAAACCACGTCAGCGTCGCCTTACCGTACTCAAGTACAGCCTGCGGCTAGCTTCCTAGTTTGCTTTTTGATTTTCATTGAGTATGAGACGGCTTTTTCGTCTAGCAAAAGGAAAACATGACAAAAAAAGTGGGTGTCGGTCAGGCACATAGTAAAATAATTTTAATAGGGGAGCATGCGGTCGTTTACGGTTATCCTGCCATTTCCCTGCCTCTTTTGGAGGTGGTGGTAACTTGTAAGGTAGTTCCTGCAGCGAGTCCTTGGCGTCTCTATGAGGAGGATACCTTGTCCATGGCAGTTTATGCTTCGCTGGAGTATTTGGATATCAAAGAAGCCTGCATTCGCTGTGAGATTGACTCGGCTATCCCTGAAAAACGGGGAATGGGTTCGTCAGCGGCTATCAGCATAGCGGCCATTCGTGCGGTTTTTGACTATTATCAAGCCGAGCTGCCACATGATGTACTAGAAATCTTGGTCAATAGGGCTGAGATGATTGCCCATATGAATCCTAGTGGTTTGGATGCTAAGACCTGTCTCAGTGGCCAACCTATTCGCTTTATCAAGAATGTAGGATTTACAGAGCTTGAGATGGATCTATCAGCCTATTTAGTGATTGCTGATACTGGCGTTTATGGTCACACTCGTGAAGCTATCCAAGTGGTTCAGAGCAAGGGCAAGGATGCCCTACCGTTTTTGCATGCCTTGGGGGAATTAACCCAGCAAGCAGAAGATGCGATTTCACAAAAAGATGCTGAAGGATTGGGACAAATCCTCAGTCAAGCGCATTTACATTTAAAAGAAATTGGTGTTAGTAGTCCTGAGTCAGATTCTTTGGTTGAAACGGCTCTTAGCCATGGTGCTCTGGGTTCCAAGATGAGCGGTGGTGGGCTAGGAGGCTGTATCATAGCCTTGGCAGCCGATTTGACACAAGCTCAAGAACTAGCAGAAAGATTAGAAGAGAAAGGAGCTGTTCAGACATGGATAGAGAGCCTGTAACAGTACGTTCCTACGCAAATATTGCTATTATCAAATATTGGGGAAAGAAAAAAGAAAAAGAGATGGTTCCTGCTACTAGCAGCATCTCTCTGACTTTGGAGAATATGTTTACGGAGACTACTTTGTCATCTCTACCGACGAATGCGACAGCTGATGCCTTTTATATCAATGGTCAGCTACAAAATGAGGCAGAGCATGCTAAGATGAGCAAGATTATTGACCGCTACCGTCCAGTTGGAGAAGGCTTTGTTCGAATTGATACTAAAAATAATATGCCTACCGCAGCAGGCTTGTCATCAAGTTCTAGTGGTTTGTCTGCCTTGGTCAAGGCTTGCAATGCTTATTTCAAGCTTGGATTGGATAGAAGTCAGTTAGCGCAGGAAGCGAAGTTTGCCTCAGGATCTTCCTCTCGGAGTTTTTATGGACCATTAGGTGCCTGGGACAAGGATAGTGGAGAGATTTACCCTGTAGAGACAGACTTGAAACTAGCTATGATCATGTTGGTGCTAGAGGACAAGAAAAAACCAATTTCTAGCCGTGACGGGATGAAACTCTGTGTGGAAACTTCGACGACTTTTGACGACTGGGTGCGTCAGTCTGAGAAGGATTATCAGGATATGCTGGTTTATCTCAAAGAGAATGATTTTGCCAAGGTTGGGGATTTAACGGAGAAAAATGCTCTTGCTATGCACGCTACGACCAAAACAGCATCGCCAGCCTTTTCTTATCTGACGGATGCATCTTATGAAGCCATGGACTTTGTCCGTCAACTTCGCAAGCAAGGAGAAGCCTGCTACTTTACTATGGATGCTGGTCCCAATGTTAAGGTCCTCTGTCAAGAGAAAGACTTGGAGCATTTATCAGAAATTTTCGGTCAACGTTACCGCTTGATTGTGTCAAAAACAAAGGATTTGAGCCAAGATGATTGCTGTTAAAACTTGCGGAAAACTCTATTGGGCAGGTGAATATGCTATTTTAGAGCCAGGGCAGTTAGCCTTGATAAAGGCCATTCCTATCTATATAAGGGCTGAGATTGCCTTTTCTGATAGTTATCGTATCTATTCGGATCTGTTTGATTTCGCAGTTGATTTGACGCCAAATCCTGCCTACAGCTTGATTCAAGAAACAATTGCTTTAGTGGAAGATTTCCTGACTTATCGAGGTCAAACTTTAAGACCTTTTTCTCTAGAAATCCGTGGAAAAATGGAACGAGAAGGCAAAAAGTTTGGTCTGGGTTCTAGCGGTAGTGTCGTTGTCTTGGTTATCAAGGCTCTGCTTGCTCTATATGATCTTTCGGTTAATCAAGATCTCTTATTTAAGCTGGCTAGTGCTGTCTTGCTCAAGCGAGGAGACAATGGTTCCATGGGCGATCTTGCCTGTATTGTGGCAGAGGATTTGGTTCTCTACCGGTCATTTGATCGTCAAAAGGTGGCAACTTGGTTAGAAGAAGAAAACTTGGCGACAGTTTTGGAGCATGATTGGGGTTTTTCAATTTCACACGTACAACCTGCCCTAGAATGTGATTTCCTAGTGGGATGGACTAAGGAAGTAGCCGTATCTAGTAACATGGTCCAGCAAATCAAGCAAAACATCAATCAGAATTTTTTAACTTCCTCAAAAGCAACGGTGACTGCTTTGGTAGAAGCCTTGGAGCAGGGGAAAGCCGAAAAAGTTATCAAGCAAGTAGAAGTGGCAAGCAAGCTTTTAGAAGCCTTGAGCGCAGATATTTACACGCCTTCGCTTAGACAGTTGAAGGTAGCTAGTCAAGATTTGCAGGCTGTTGCCAAGAGTAGCGGTGCTGGTGGTGGTGACTGTGGTATTGCCTTGAGTTTTGATGAGCAATCAACTGAAACCCTAAAAAATCGTTGGGCCGATCTAGGGATTGAGCTCTTATACCAAGAAAGGATAGGACATGACGACAAATCGTAAGGACGAGCATATACGCTATGCCCTTGAGCAGAAAAGTTCCTATAATAGCTTTGATGAGGTGGAGTTGATTCATTGTTCCTTGCCTCTTTATGACCTAGATGAAATTGATTTGTCCACAGAATTTGCTGGTCGAAAGTGGGAATTTCCTTTTTATATCAATGCCATGACAGGTGGGAGTGATAAAGGTAAAGAAATCAATCAAAAGCTGGCTCAGGTGGCAGATGCCTGTGGGATTTTGTTTGTGACGGGTTCTTATAGCGCAGCCCTCAAAGATCCAAAAGACGATTCATTTTCTGTCAAGTCTAGTCATCCAAATCTCCTTCTTGGAACCAATATTGGATTGGACAAGGCTGTTGAGTTAGGACTTCAGACTGTAGAAGCGATGAATCCTCTTCTCCTGCAAGTGCATGTCAATGTTATGCAGGAATTACTCATGCCTGAGGGAGAAAGAACGTTCAGAAACTGGCAATCGCATCTGGTAGACTATAGCAAGCAAATCCCTGTTCCCATTGTCTTAAAGGAAGTGGGCTTTGGAATGGATGTGAAGACCATCGAAAGAGCCTATGAACTAGGCGTTCGAGCTGTTGACCTGTCTGGTCGAGGTGGTACCAGCTTTGCCTATATCGAAAACCGTCGCAGTGATCAACGTGATTACCTCAATCAATGGGGGCAATCTACTATGCAGGCCCTTATCAATGCCCAAGACTGGAAAGACAAGGTTGAACTCTTGGTTAGTGGAGGCGTTCGCAATCCGCTGGATATGATTAAGTGTTTAGTTTTTGGTGCCAAGGCTGTAGGACTGTCTCGAACAGTTCTGGAGTTGGTTGAAACCTATTCAGTTGAAGAAGTGATTGGCATTGTCCAAGGCTGGAAAGAAGATCTACGCTTGATCATGTGTGCCCTTAATTGTGCCACTATAGCAGATCTGCAAAGCGTAGATTACATTCTTTATGGAAAATTAAAAGAAGCAAAAGATCAGATGAAAAAGGCGTAACCACCGCCTTTTTTCCATCTTCAGACCGAGGTGACTTTTTTGAATTGTGATAAAATAGAAGGGAGAGGATGCATGTATGAGAAAATTTAAAATCTTTTTATTTATCGAAGCCTGTCTTTTGACAGGAGCACTGATTTTGATGGTTTCAGAGCATTTTTCGCGTTTTTTGCTGATTCTATTCCTCTTTCTGCTTTTGATTCGCTATTATACTGGTAAAGAGGGCAATAATCTTCTTTTGGTGGTGGCAACCATTCTCTTCTTTTTCATCGTCATGCTCAATCCTTTTGTGATTCTAGCTATTTTTGTTGCGGTCATATACAGCCTTTTTCTTCTTTATCCGATGATGAATCAGGAAAAAGAGCAGACCAATTTGGTGTTTGAAGAGGTAGTGACGGTTAAGAAGGAGAAAAATCGTTGGTTTGGGAATCTCCATCATTTTTCAAGTTACCAGACTTGCCAGTTTGATGATATCAATCTCTTTCGCCTCATGGGTAAGGACACCATTCATTTGGAGAGGGTCATCCTAACCAATCATGACAATGTTATTATCCTCAGAAAGATGATAGGCACGACCAAAATCATTGTGCCTGTTGATGTGGAAGTCAGTCTCAGTGTTAACTGTCTCTATGGGGATTTGACTTTTTTCAATCAGCCCAAGCGTGCCCTCCGCAATGAACACTATCATCAGGAAACAAGAGACTATCTCAAGAGTAACAAGAGCGTCAAGATTCTCTTGACCACTATGGTTGGAGATGTGGAGGTGGTTAGAGGATGAAAAAACAAGCCTATGTAATTATTGCCATCACCTCTTTCCTCTTTGTCTTATTTTTATCCCACAGCTTGTTAGAAATCCTTGATTTTGACTGGTCAATTTTCTTGCACGATGTTGAAAAAACAGAAAAATTTGTCTTTTTGTTGTTGGTTTTCAGTATGTCCATGACTTGTCTTTTAGCTCTGTTTTGGCGAGGTGTCGAAGAGCTTTCTCTAAGAAAAATACAGGCTAATCTCAAGCGTTTGTTGGCAGGGCAAGAAGTGGTTCAGGTTGCAGATCCAGATTTAGATGCCAGTTTCAAGTCCTTGTCAGGCAAACTTAACCTCTTGACAGAGGCTCTTCAAAAAGCTGAAAATCACAGTCTTGCTCAGGAAGAGGAAATCATCGAGAAGGAACGAAAGCGCATTGCTCGGGATTTGCACGATACCGTCAGTCAGGAGTTGTTTGCGGCTCATATGATTTTGTCAGGTGTCAACCAGCAGGCTTTGAAACTGGATAGAGAAAAGATGCAGACCCAGTTGCAGAGTGTCACAGCCATCCTTGAAACAGCCCAGAAGGATTTACGGGTCTTGCTCTTGCATTTGCGACCGGTTGAACTGGAACAGAAGAGTCTGGTTGAAGGAATTCAAATCCTCTTAAAAGAGCTTGAGGACAAGAGTGATCTCAAGGTTAGTCTCAAGCAAAATGTGACGAAATTGCCTAAGAAAATTGAAGAACATATCTTCCGCATTTTGCAGGAGTTGATTAGTAATACCCTTCGTCATGCCCAGGCCTCTTGCTTAGATGTTTATCTCTATCAGACGGATCTTGAATTGCAGCTGAAGGTGGTGGATAATGGGATTGGTTTCCAGTTGGGGAGCTTCGATGACTTGAGTTATGGACTGCGAAACATCAAGGAGCGGGTTGAAGATATGGCAGGGACGGTTCAGCTTTTGACAGCTCCCAAGCAAGGTTTGGCAGTTGATATCCGTATTCCCTTGCTCGATAAGGAATCATAAAGGAGTAGAGATGAGAATTTTACTAGTAGATGACCATGAAATGGTCCGATTAGGGTTGAAAAGCTACTTTGACCTCCAAGACGATGTAGAAGTTGTGGGTGAGGCGGCAAACGGGTCTCAAGGCATTGACTTGGCCTTGGAATTGCGTCCAGATGTCATTGTCATGGATATCGTCATGTCTGAGATGAATGGGATTGACGCTACTTTAGCCATTCTCAAAGAATGGCCTGAAGCCAAGATTTTAATTGTGACTTCTTACTTGGACAATGAAAAAATCATGCCCGTTTTGAATGCTGGTGCTAGAGGCTATATGCTTAAGACTTCTAGTGCAGACGAACTACTCCATGCCGTCCGTAAGGTAGCTGCTGGAGAGTTGGCCATTGAGCAAGAGGTCAGCAAAAAAGTCGAATACCACCGCAATCACATAGAACTACATGAGGACCTGACTGCGCGTGAGCGAGATGTTCTCCAACTCATCGCCAAGGGCTACGAAAATCAGCGTATCGCAGACGAACTTTTTATCTCTCTCAAGACTGTCAAGACCCACGTGTCTAACATTCTTGCCAAACTTGAAGTCAGCGACCGTACCCAAGCAGCGGTCTATGCCTTTCAGCACCATTTGGTGGGGCATGGGGACTTTTAATAGTTATATAAAATAATGTTGGATAAATGGCTGACCTTAGTATCAAAGAAGCAAGCAAGTACCTCTAGCGTATTTGAAAAGCGCATTCATTACTTGAAAAAAGTCGCCTGTTTATGTTATAATAGACTGTATTTAAAAAATTTTAAGGAGAAATGACAGAATGTCTGTATCATTTGAAAACAAAGAAACAAACCGTGGTGTCTTGACTTTCACTATCTCTCAAGCCCAAATCAAACCAGAATTGGACCGTGTCTTCAACTCAGTGAAGAAATCTCTTAATGTTCCAGGTTTCCGTAAAGGTCACCTTCCACGCCCTATCTTCGACAAAAAATTTGGTGAAGAGTCACTTTACCAAGACGTTATGAACGCTCTTTTGCCAAATGCTTATGAAGCAGCTGTAAAAGAAGCTGGCCTTGAAGTGGTTGCTCAACCAAAAATTGACGTAACTTCAATGGAAAAAGGTCAAGACTGGGTTATCACTGCTGAAGTTGTTACAAAACCTGAAGTAAAATTGGGTGACTACAAAAACCTTGAAGTATCAGTTGATGTAGAAAAAGAAGTAACTGACGCTGACGTTGAAGAGCGTATCGAACGCGAACGCAATAACTTGGCTGAATTGGTTATCAAAGAAGCTGCTGCTGAAAACGGCGACACTGTTGTTATCGACTTCGTTGGTTCTATCGATGGTGTTGAATTTGATGGTGGAAAAGGTGAAAACTTCTCACTTGGACTTGGTTCAGGTCAATTCATCCCTGGTTTCGAAGACCAATTGGTAGGTCACTCAGCTGGTGAAACTGTTGATGTTATCGTAACATTCCCAGAAGACTACCAAGCGGAAGATCTTGCAGGTAAAGAAGCTAAATTCGTAACAACTATCCACGAAGTAAAAGCTAAAGAAGTTCCAGCTCTTGACGATGAACTTGCAAAAGACATCGACGAAGAAGTTGAAACACTTGCTGAATTAAAAGAAAAATATCGCAAGGAATTGGCTGAAGCTAAAGAAGAAGCTTACAAAGATGCAGTTGAAGGAGCAGCAATCGATAAAGCTGTAGAAAACGCTGAAATCGTAGAACTTCCAGAAGAAATGATTCACGAAGAAGTTCACCGCTCAGTAAACGAATTCCTTGGAAACTTGCAACGTCAAGGTATCAACCCTGACATGTACTTCCAAATCACTGGAACTACTCAAGAAGACCTTCACAAACAATACGAGGGAGAAGCTGAGTCACGTACTAAGACTAACCTTGTTATCGAAGCAGTTGCCAAAGCTGAAGGATTTGACGCTTCAGAAGAAGAAATCCAAAAAGAAATCGAGCAATTGGCTGCAGATTACAACATGGAAGTTGCACAAGTACAAAGCTTGCTTTCAGCGGACATGTTGAAACACGATATCACAATCAAAAAAGCTGTTGAATTGATTACAAGCACAGCAACAGTTAAATAATCTTATACTCTTCGAAAATCAAATTCAAACCACGTCAGCGTCGCCTTACCGTACTCAAGTACAGCTTGCGGCTAGCTTCCTAGTTTGCTCTTTGATTTTCATTGAGTATTAATAAATAAAAATCCCACCTGAATTGGTGGGTTTTCTTGTGCACTATTTTCTAAAAATCTCTTTGAGATCTGCGTCTGTAATCCCAATCATGGCCGGGATGCTGTCCCAGTTTTCTTCGGTCAGGATGTAGGATTGTTCAGAAGCGCTTGATGTGGCTGTTTCAGAGACAGCTGGTTGCTTTTCTTCAACTCTCTCCAATAAATCACTGAAGCGTTCAATCAGATAGGTTTTTCGGGCTGTTCCTATGTGCTGAGTAGCATAGTCGAAGGCCTGTAATTCGCCTAGTAAGATAAGCTTGCTTTTGGCGCGTGTAATGGCTGTATAGATGAGATTGCGCTCCAGCATACGCCTGCTAGCACTAGTGATAGGTAGGATAACAACAGGGAACTCACTTCCCTGGGACTTATGGATACTCATGGCATAGGCCAAGCGAATTTTGTACCATTCGTTACGTGGGTAAGAGACCTCGTTGCCATCAAAATTAATGACAATCTCGTCTTGCTTCGACTCGGTGTATTTACCAGGTATCAAGTCTGTGATAGCTCCTAAATCTCCATTGAAGACATTGATTTCAGCATCGTTGACCAAATGAATGACCTTGTCTCCCTTACGATAGTGGCACTGGGGAGCTTCAAAACTGAGTTGGTCTTTTTGTGGTGGATTGAGTAGGTCTTGCATGAGCTGATTGATAGCATCAATCCCTGCTGTCCCCCGGTACATGGGAGCCAGAACCTGAATATCACGTGCAGGGATACCACTTCTGAGGGCAGCGCCTAAGATTTTTTCAATCGTAGCTGGAATATGGCCACTAGCAATTTCAAAGTAGGAACGGTCTGCTTTTTTCTGGGTAAAGTCAGCTGGCAAGATGCCCTGTCGAATTTGACTAGCTAGGGTGACGATGGTTGATTCTTCGCTTTGACGGTAAATTTTTTCCAAGCGAGTCTGAGGAATCAAGGGAATATGAAGAAGGTCAGCTAGAACCTGTCCAGGGCTGACAGACGGGAGCTGGTCGCTGTCACCCACAATGAGAATCTTACTGTTAGAAGAGATGTTGGAGAAGAGCTGATTGGCTAGCCAAGTATCCACCATGGAGAATTCATCCACGATGATAAAGTCAGCATCCAGATAATCTTCCAGATGGCTGGTATCATCGTCGCCTGTCATTCCCAAGTGGCGGTGTATGGTCGCGCTAGGCAAACCTGTCAATTCATTCATGCGCCGAGCGGCTCGTCCAGTTGGAGCAGCAAGAAGAATAGGCAAGTTGCTTTTTTTCCTGAGGTCAAGTCCTTCTAAGAGGGAATAAACAGCGATGATACCATTGATAACCGTTGTCTTACCAGTACCAGGCCCACCTGTTAGGATAAAAACCTTGTTCTGGATAGCATCACAGATAGCTTGTTTTTGAATGCTATCATACTCAATCTCCAGATCTTCTTCGACAGTAGCGATATGTTTTTGAATGGTTTCTAAATCCTGACTCTTCTGTTTTCCTTTTTCAAGGATACGAACCAAGTGACTGCGGATGCCTTCCTCAGCAAAAAAGAGGCTATTGTCGAAGATTTTGGTATCAATCTGCTGAACCTTGTCTTCTTCAATGAGGCAGGAGAGTTCTTGGGCTACTTGGCTGGGGTCCAGTTCTACGGGACGGGAAGATTCAAGAAGAGTAAGGGTTTGTTCTAGCAAATCTCGTGCTTCAACATAGGTATCCCCTGTTTCCATACAGGCCTGAAAAAGACTGTGAACTAGACCGGCACGGAAGCGTTCAGGAGCCTGACTTTCGATGCCTAGCTCCTCAGCTAGCTGGTCAGCAATGGTAAAGCCCAAGCCCTTGATATCCTCAACCAACTGGTAGGGATAATTTTCAACCACATCAAGGGTTTCTTCCTTGTAAAAGTCTTGGATCTGAAAGGCTAGTTTATTGGGAATGCCGTAGTTGGCTAGTTTGGCCAAAACCATCTCCGTTCCGTAGTTGAGACGAAGAGTGGAGACGAATGCCTCGCGATTTTTGGCAGAGAGTCCTGCAATGCCTTCTAGCTTTTCTGGGTGTTGCAGAATTTCGTCAATGGTATTATCCCCATAGGTGTCCACGATTTTTTGAGCTGTCTTGAGACCAATTCCCTTGAAATGGCTACTGGAGAAGTACTTAACCAGCCCCTTGCTAGTTGGTTTTGCGCGTTCATAACGGCTGATTTGCAGTTGTTCTCCATACTTGGAGTGCTGGACAATTTGTCCCCAAAAAGTATAGTCTTCCCCCTCAATCACGTCAGCCATAGTACCAGTGACAATGATTTCAAAATCATCAAAATCCTCTGCGTCCGTATCTTCGATTTCTAGGAGGAGGATGCGATAAAAATTGCTGGGATTTTCAAAAATAATCCGCTCAATGGTTCCTGAAAAATAAACTTCCATAAAATTCCTTTGCATGAATAGGTGAGAGTTGGGGTTGTTTTTACTATAGTCAATAAACGATCCCTTCTCACGATAGAAGAAGAGGCTGAGATTGTCGATTCTCGGCCTCTTCGATTTCTTAAAATGTTCCGATACGGGTGATTGGCCAGAAGCGGAATTTAGCTTCCCCTGTGATATCTTTTGATTTAAAGGTACCTACGTGGCGGCTATCGCTCGAAACCAAGCGGTCATCTCCGAGGAGAAGGTATTCTCCTTCTGGAACTGTAAAGCTAAAGTTGGTATTGTAGTTGACATCAACTGTGAAGGCTTGAGCTTTTTGAGCGATACTTCTAAAGAAAGTTCCTTTATTTCCCTCAAATCCCTTGCCTGAGTATGTGCTTTGGAGTTTGTCATCCTTGAAACGTTTGATGTAGTCAGCTAGGTAAGGTTCATCTGTCTCTTTGTCATTGATGTAAAGTTTATCATTTTCGTAACGGATGGTATCACCAGGCATTCCGATGACACGTTTGACAATGTCCTTATTACCGTCTTCCTCATGGGCCACCACGATATCAAAACGGTCAATAGGGAGGTGTTTGACAACAAAGAGGATTTCACCATCCGCTAGGGTAGGATCCATAGAATGTCCTTCTACGCGGACGTTACTCCAAAAAAAGATACGGCTTAAAGCTAGTAATGACAGAATCAGGAGGAATACTCCCCACTCTTTTAGGAAATTTTTAAATGAATTCATAACTTACCTTTCTATGCGTTTTTTCGCTTTTTCAGTATTTTTAAAGTGCAGTTTGGCGCAGAAGTTGAGTCCCTGCATACCATAGGCTTGCAAAATCTGGCTAGCCACCTTGTCAGAAGCTGTTCCAGCTCCACTTGGAAGTTGATAGCCTAGTTCTCGTCCCAGATTTTCAAGATTTTCCAGAAAGAGATCACGCGCAATGATAGAAGAAACTGCTACAGCCAAGTATTTGCCCTCAGCCTTTTCTTCTAAGCTGATAGGATTGCTGAAACGATTGGCCTCTTGTGCCAAGTACTTGTCATAATTTTTAGCACTGGTAAAGGCATCAATCACAATTTTCTCAGGCTGAAGACCTTTTTGAAGGAGGAGATAGATAGCCTGATTATGGAGGGCAACCTTAACCGAAACCGCATTGTAGCGGTCTCCAATGACTTCGTTGTACTTGCTTGGTGAGAGAAGCAGTGCCTGGTGCTGGATTTTTTCTTTGAGGATAGGGGCAATCTGACGGATCTTTTGGTCGGTCAGAGTCTTGGAATCCCCCACACCGAGTTTTCGTAAGAAATCATGTTGGTCAGGTGTGACAAAGGAAGCCACAACTGCAAGCCCACCAAAGTAGGAACCATTTCCCACCTCATCTGTCCCAATCAAAGGGAGATTTTGTCCGCTGGTTTGCTCTAGAACTTGATAGCCAAAGAAACTAGCGTATTTCTCAGCGCCTTCACCCTGAAGTAAGACCTTTCCAGAAGTATAGATAGAAACCGTTGCTTGAGGTAGTCTCAAAAAGTAGCGGATATAGGGGTTCTTACTAGGAGCCAGATTGCTTTGATAGTGTTCAAGAAAAGCCTGAATCTCCTTTTCACTTGGTGTGAGTGTTATACTTGCCATAGTTTCTATTGTACCATAAAAGCAGGTAAATTTGTAAAAACTGACAAAATTAGCGAATTTTGGTATAATATCGTGAGGTGAATTTTATGGCAAATCTAAATCGATTCAAATTTACATTCGGGAAAAAATCATTAACCTTGACAAGCGAGCATGATAATCTCTTTATGGAGGAAATCGCTAAGGTTGCGACAGAAAAATACCAAGCAATTAAAGAACAAATGCCTAGTGCAGACGATGAAACAATCGCTCTTTTGTTGGCAGTCAACTGTTTATCAACTCAGCTCAGCCGAGAGATTGAATTTGATGATAAGGAGCAAGAATTAGAAGAACTCCGCCACAAGCTTGTGACTTGCAAGCAAGAACAGAGCAAGATTGAGGATTCCTTATGATTTCACTCCTTCTTCTATTGGTCTTGGCTTGGGGATTTTATATCGGCTATCGGAGAGGCCTGCTCTTACAGGTCTATTACCTGATTTCAGCCATGGCATCGGCTTTTGTGGCTGGCCAGTTTTATAAGGGACTTGGAGAGCAATTTCATTTGCTGCTCCCTTATGCAAATCCACAGGAAGGTCAGGGAACTTTCTTTTTCCCATCGGATCAACTCTTTCAGTTGGATAAGGTCTTTTACGCAGGGATCGGCTACTTGCTTGTATTTGGGGTTGTCTATAGCATCGGTCGTTTACTTGGTCTCCTCTTACACTTGATTCCTAGTAAAAAGCTTGGTGGTAAGTTGTTCCAAGTTTCAGCAGGTATCTTGTCCATGTTGGTGACCTTGTTTGTCTTGCAGATGGCCTTGACAATCTTGGCAACCATCCCCATGGTAGCTATACAAAATCCTCTTGAAAAGAGTATCGTCGCAAAACACATCATCCAGAGCATACCAGTAACAACCAGTTGGCTCAAACAAATCTGGGTGACAAATTTAATCGGATAAAAAGGGCAGGAGTTTTCCTAGCCCTTTGTTTACAGATTGATTCGAATTTATCAGGATGTAAAAAGCTAATACACCTAGACATTCAAAGACAAGGAAATAAAGATGAACAAGAAAATATTAGAAACATTAGAGTTCAATAAGGTCAAGGCCTTGTTTGAACCTCATTTGTTGACCGAGCAGGGCTTGGAGCAATTGAGACAGCTGGCTCCGACTGCTAAAGCGGATAAAATCAAACAGGCTTTTGCTGAGATGAAGGAAATGCAGGCTCTCTTTGTCGAGCAACCGCATTTTACTATTCTAGCAACTAAGGAAATCGCAGGAGTCTGCAAGCGTTTGGAGATGGGGGCAGATCTCAATATCGAGGAGTTCCTACTCTTGAAGCGCGTGCTTCTTTCTAGCAGAGAGCTTCAAAGTTTTTATGCTAATCTGGAAAATGTCAGCTTGGAGGAATTAGCCCTTTGGTTTGAAAAACTACACGATTTTCCGCAATTACAAGGAAATCTTCAGGCCTTTAATGATGCAGGTTTCATTGAAAATTTTGCCAGTGAAGAATTGGCGCGAATCCGTCGAAAAATCCATGATAGCGAAAGTCAGGTACGCGATGTTTTACAGGATCTGCTCAAACAAAAAGCGCAGATGTTGACAGAAGGAATCGTTGCCAGCAGAAATGGACGTCAGGTTTTACCAGTCAAAAACACCTATCGCAACAAGATTGCAGGTGTCGTTCATGATATTTCTGCTAGTGGAAATACCGTCTATATCGAACCCCGTGAGGTGGTCAAACTGAGCGAAGAAATTGCCAGTTTACGAGCAGATGAGCGCTATGAAATGCTTCGCATTCTCCAAGAAATTTCTGAACGTGTCCGTCCTCATGCGGCTGAGATTGCCAATGACGCTTGGATTATCGGCCATCTAGACTTGATTCGTGCCAAGGTCCGCTTTATCCAAGAAAGCCAAGCAGTTGTTCCTCAGCTGTCAGAAAATCAGGAGATTCAACTGCTCCATGTCTGCCATCCTTTGGTCAAAAATGCTGTCGCAAATGATGTCCATTTTGGCCAAGATTTAACAGCCATTGTCATCACAGGTCCCAATACAGGTGGGAAGACCATCATGCTTAAAACTCTGGGCTTGACGCAGGTTATGGCTCAGTCCGGTTTGCCGATTTTAGCAGACAAGGGAAGTCGTGTTGGTATTTTTGAAGAAATCTTTGCTGACATTGGAGATGAGCAGTCTATTGAGCAGAGCTTGTCTACCTTCTCTAGCCATATGACCAATATCGTAGATATTCTTGGTAAGGTCAATCAACATTCACTCTTACTCTTGGATGAGTTGGGGGCTGGTACAGATCCTCAAGAAGGAGCTGCCCTTGCCATGGCTATTTTGGAGGACCTTCGCCTGCGTCAAGTCAAGACCATGGCGACGACCCACTATCCGGAGCTCAAGGCCTATGGTATTGAGACAGCCTTTGTGCAAAATGCTAGCATGGAGTTTGATACTGCAACTCTTCGCCCAACCTATCGCTTTATGCAGGGGGTTCCTGGCCGAAGCAATGCCTTTGAAATTGCCAAACGTCTGGGCTTGTCAGATGTCATCGTAGGAGATGCCAGCCAGCAGGTCAACCAAGATAATGATGTCAACCGCATCATTGAACAATTGGAAGAGCAAACGCTTGAAAGCCGTAAACGCTTGGATAATATCCGTGAGGTGGAGCAAGAAAATCTCAAGATGAACCGAGCTCTCAAAAAACTCTACAACGAGCTCAATCGTGAAAAGGAAACCGAGCTCAACAAGGCACGTGAACAGGCAGCGGAGATTGTAGACATGGCTCTCAGTGAAAGTGATCAGATTCTTAAGAATCTCCATAGTAAATCTCAACTCAAACCCCATGAAATCATTGAAGCCAAGGCCAAGTTGAAAAAATTGGCTCCTGAAAAAGTGGACTTGTCTAAAAATAAGGTCCTTCAAAAGGCCAAGAAAAAACGAGCTCCCAAGGTGGGAGATGATATCGTGGTTCTCAGTTATGGACAGCGTGGTACCTTGACCAGTCAACTAAAGGACGGACGCTGGGAAGCCCAAGTTGGTTTAATCAAGATGACCTTGGAAGAGAAAGAATTTGACCTTGTTCAAGCCCAGCAAGAAAAGCAAGTCAAGAAGAAACAGGTCAATGTTGTGAAACGGACTTCTGGTCGGGGACCACAAGCAAGATTGGATCTCCGTGGTAAACGCTACGAAGAAGCCATGAACGAGCTTGACGCTTTTATCGACCAAGCCCTGCTCAACAATATGGCCCAAGTTGATATCATCCATGGTATTGGAACAGGTGTCATCCGTGAAGGAGTGACCAAATATCTACAAAGAAACAAACATGTCAAGAGTTTCGGCTATGCCCCACAAAATGCTGGGGGCAGTGGTGCGACTATTGTCACTTTTAAAGGATAGCAGTATTTCGGACTTTATACAGTAAAAACTGTTGAATTAAGTTTTACTAATAAACACATTGACAAAAGCCAACATTTTTTGTAAAATAAGAATCAATTAAATACCAACACCGAATGAAGTTTAATAGAAGTGGGTAATCGTTTGATTTTCCATGACTGTAAATGGACGGAACTCTGGAGAGACCGTAAAGGCACCGAAGGGGCAAGGCAGGCAACTGCTCAAACTCTCAGGTAAAAGGACAGAGCTAGGATAGACCGCTTTTTAGCATTTATCTAAGCATTCCAGAGTACATGTATTTTGCATGTGCTCTTTCTTTTGGGGTTGAAAAGATAGGAGAATAGAATGTTAGAATTGCTAAAATCAATTGATGCTTTTGTTTGGGGTCCTCCCCTCTTGATTTTATTGGTCGGAACAGGGATTTACCTCACTGCCCGTCTCGGACTTTTACAGGTTTTGCGTCTGCCCAAGGCCTTCCAGCTTATTTTTACCAAGGATAAGGGGCATGGTGATGTATCCAGTTTTGCGGCCTTGTGTACAGCCCTCGCAGCGACAGTTGGTACGGGAAATATTATCGGGGTGGCGACGGCTATCAAGGTCGGTGGACCAGGAGCTCTCTTTTGGATGTGGATGGCTGCTTTCTTTGGAATGGCTACCAAGTATGCTGAAGGACTCTTGGCGATTAAATACCGCACAAAGGACGACCATGGTGCAGTAGCGGGAGGTCCAATGCACTATATCCTTCTAGGGATGGGAGAAAAGTGGCGACCACTTGCCATCTTCTTTGCCCTGGCAGGTGTTCTAGTAGCTTTGTTGGGAATCGGGACCTTCACTCAAGTAAACTCGATTACAGAATCTATCCAAAATACAACAACTATTTCGCCAGCTATCACAGCTCTTGTTTTGTCTGTCTTAGTAGCGATTGCCGTTTTTGGCGGACTCAAGTCCATTTCTAAGGTTTCGACTACCGTTGTTCCTTTTATGGCCATCATCTATATTTTAGGGACACTTACAGTTATTTTCTTCAATATTGGCAAACTCCCAGCTACAATCACTCTAATCTTGACATCAGCTTTTAGTCCTGTTGCTGCGGTAGGTGGCTTTGCTGGGGCTAGCATTCGGATGGCTATTCAAAATGGTGTGGCGCGTGGTGTGTTTTCAAATGAATCTGGTCTAGGTTCAGCTCCCATTGCAGCTGCTGCGGCTAAGACAAATGAACCAGTAGAGCAAGGCTTGATTTCCATGACAGGAACCTTTATTGATACCCTCATTATCTGTACCTTGACTGGTTTAACCATCTTGGTAACTGGTGTTTGGAGTGGTGACTTGAATGGAGTTGCCTTGACTCAGTCAGCCTTCTCAACAGTCTTTTCACATTTTGGCCCTGCCCTCTTGACCATCTTCCTTGTACTCTTTGCCTTTACGACGATTCTAGGTTGGAACTATTACGGAGAACGTTGTTTCGAGTTCCTCTTTGGGGTTCGCTTTATCTGGCTCTACCGTGTGGTCTTTGTGCTCATGGTCTTGTTGGGAGGATTTATCGAGTTGGATATGGTTTGGATTATCGCAGATATCGTCAACGCCTTGATGGCCCTGCCAAACTTGATTGCCCTCTTAGTTTTATCACCAGTCGTTATTGCTGAGACTAAAAAGTATTTTGGTAAATAATGAAATCACACAGATTGTGTGATTTTTTGCTTTCATAAAGAATTTTTATCAGTGCAATTTAAAATATATATTATGCAAGGTATAGAATCTGTGATAGACTAGGTTTCAACAAAATGAAAAGAGGTTTTATGATGACAACATTTACAATTCATACAGTAGAATCAGCACCAGCAGAAGTGAAAGAAGTTCTTGAAACGGTGCAAAAAGATAACAATGGCTATATTCCCAACCTAATCGGTCTCTTGGCTAATGCTCCTACTGCCCTAGAGGCTTACCGTACTGTCGGAGCTATCAACCGTCGCAATAGCTTAACACCCGTTGAACGTGAAGTGGTGCAAATCACGGCAGCAGTAACCAATGGTTGTGCCTTCTGCGTCGCAGGTCACACAGCCTTTTCAATTAAACAAATCCAGATGAATGATGACCTGCTTCAAGCCCTTCGCAATCGTACTCCGATTGAAACAGATCCTAAATTGGATACTCTAGCTAAGTTTACCTTGGCGGTCATCAATACCAAGGGGCGTGTAGGAGATGAAGCTTTGTCTGAGTTTTTAGAAGTCGGCTACACGCAACAAAATGCTTTGGATGTGGTTCTTGGTGTCAGCCTAGCAAGTCTTTGTAACTATGCCAATAACCTAGCCAATACCCCAATTAATCCAGAATTGCAACCTTATGCATAAAAGGAGTAAAGACTATGGGATTTTTTTCAGAAGAATTTTTGAGCTGGTTGGATCAGCATGCTGATGAAATCGACAAACAGTCTTGTCAAGCTGGAGAGCAGCTGATTGAGAAAATTGCAGCAGAGGGAGCCTTTCGTGTAGGTGTTCCGGAATCTCTCGGAGGTTCAGGAGGAAGTGATCAAGATGTCATTGATATCCTTGCAGAACTTGCACAACATTCCTTAACAGCTTCTTTTATTTCATGGGGGCAACGCACTTTAATAGATAATATTCTCCATACAGAAAATTCCTATTTTAAAGAAAGCTATCTGGAAAAACTCTTGTCTGGAGAATATGCAGGTGCTACTGCCTTGTCCAATGCCGTTAAGTATTTATCTGACCTAGAGGAACTGAATGTTCGAATTATTGAAGAAAATGGACAATTGTATCTAAAAGGGAGACTGCCGTGGGTAACGAATGCTCGAAGAAATCGATTCTTAACTATTTTTGTGGCAGGTTTTACAGATGATCCAACTACAAGTTATGTGGTGGCTGTACCATCAGACGCAGAGAATTTTAGTCGTTCTGAAGACTTAGAATTTGTTTCTCTTCAAGGAGGAAACACGGCTGCTCTGACTTTTAATAAGGTCCTTTTGAAAGAGGAATGGATTTTATCAAAAGATGCTCATCAATTTTTGGCACAAAATCGTCCTGCTTTTTTAGGCTACCAATTTGGTCTAGCTTTTGGTTTAGCTGAACGTTCTCTATCAGAAGTAGAAAAAGAATTGGGGAAACGCAGTGTATTAACAGATGAATGGAAACATCAGGTTGAGCAGTTAGATGCTATTCGCCGAGAGCTTTATCGAGGTTTGTCTGACAGGTCTTATTTTGTTACCAATCCGCGGGAACTCTTTCAGTTAAGAATAGACATTGTGGATGTTGTTGCTCAGAGTCTTCTATTAGAGTTACAAGCAGGTGGCGGTAGAGGCTACTTTAGCAAATCAACATCAGGATTTATTCGTCGATGGAATGAAGGAGCATTTCTTCCAATTGTTTCTCCAAGCGCTGTTCAGTTACGCCATATCTTAGCAACGAGTTAAAAAGTAGAAAAAACGAAGTTTGAATTTTCAACTTCGTTTTTTTAAGTCCTCATTTAAGCGCTTTTATGCTATACTGAAATTAACATGATTATTGGAGGTTAGGATGAAAAAACTCCCCTTAGTATTTTCTGGTTGTTTACTCGGTTTAGCAGGAGCTGGGAATCTCGTTTTAGATACGTTGCCAGTTCTGTCACAGGTATTTAGTTTGACAGGTTTTATTTTGTGGATTTACTTTTTTATCTTTCATCTGCTTAATTGGGAAGAAACCAAGCAAGAATTGACCAAGCCCCCTCTTTTATCAGGAATGGCAACCTTTCCCATGGCTGGGATGATTTTATCGACTTATATCTTTCGTGTGTTTCCTGCATTTCCTTTAGTATCGCAAGGGATTTGGTGGTTTTCATTTCTCTTGGATTTGGCCTTGATTGCTGGTTTTACCATCAAATTTGCCTGTCCTGGTAAGAGAGTCAATGCGACTCCGAGCTGGACGGTACTCTATGTGGGGATAGCAGTGGCTGCCTTAACCTATCCTCTTGTAGGCATCATCGAAATTGCCTATGCGACCTTGAGTTTTGGTTTTCTCCTAACCTTCTATCTCTATCCCCTTATTTATAGCGATTTAAAGAAACACCCTCTTCCTCCAGCACTCTTGGGACAAGAGGGAATCTACTGTGCTCCTTTCTCTCTACTCTTGGCTTCTCTAGTTCGAGTTGGAGGAGCCAGCCTGCCGACTTGGATCTTAATCGTTATGATTTTGTCTTCCCAATCCTTCTTTTTCTTTGTTTTGACTCGCCTGCCCAATATTTTAAAACAAGGTTTTCAACCAGCTTTCTCAGCCCTCACTTTCCCAACCATTATCACAGCTACTTCGCTCAAGATGGCTCAGGGAATCTTGAAACTTCCATTTCTGGATTATCTGGTCTTGGCTGAAACTATTATATGCCTAACTATTTTACTCTTTGTTTTAGGTACTTATCTGATTTGGTTACGAAAAAAGGTCTAGCTAGAAATAGCTAAACCTTATTTTTTATGGTTTGATAATTTCAGCTCCACCCATATATGGACGAAGAACTTCAGGGATGGTCACAGAACCATCTTCATTTTGGTAGTTTTCAAGAATAGCAGCCACTGTACGTCCAACTGCAAGTCCAGAACCGTTCAAAGTGTGAAGGAGTTTCACCTTGCCGTCTGCTTCATCACGGTAACGGATTTGGGCACGACGGGCTTGGAAATCTTCTGTGTTTGAACAGCTTGAGATTTCACGGTAATTGTTTTGCGCTGGAATCCAAACTTCTAAGTCGTAAGTCTTGGCAGCTGAGAAGCCCATATCTCCAGTAGAGAGCGCAACGACACGGTATGGAAGGTTTAGTTTTTGAAGAATGTTTTCAGCGTTGGCAGTCATTTTTTCCAATTCTTCGTAAGATTCTTCTGGTTTGGCAAATTTAACCATTTCAACCTTGTGGAATTGGTGCAGACGAATCAATCCACGAGTATCACGTCCAGCAGAGCCAGCCTCAGAACGGAATGAAGGACTCATAGCAGTGAAGTAGATTGGCAGGTCTTTACCATCAAGGATTTCATCACGGTAGTAGTTTGTCAGAGGAACTTCAGCTGTAGGAATAAGAACATAATTGCTGTCGCTGAGTTCAAAAGTATCTTCCTTGAATTTTGGATATTGACCAGTTCCAAACATAGAATCATGGTTAACCATGTAAGGTGTGATGACTTCAGTGTAGCCTTCTTTTCCATGTTCATCCAACATAAAGTTGTAGATAGCACGTTCCAAACGAGCGCCGAGACCTTTATAGAAGAGGAAGCGAGCTCCTGTTACCTTACCACCGCGTTCCCAGTCAAGGATACCAAGGTCTTCACCAAGATCCCAGTGAGCTTTTGGCTCGAAGTCAAACTCGCGTGGAGTCCCCCAACGGCGAACTTCCACATTATCATCTTCATCAGCTCCGATAGGAACACTATCAGCTGGGATGTTTGGAAGGGTAGTGGTAAATTCTGTCAATTTAGAATCGATTTCTGCCAATTCGGCATCCAAGGCTTTGACCTCGGCAGATAGGGTTTGCATGGCAGCAATCTTGTCGTCTGCATTTTCCTTGTTGCGTTTGGCTTGGGCAATCTCAGCAGAAACTGTGTTACGTTCTGCTTTTAAAGTTTCAACCTTGACCAAGATGTCACGACGTTTAGCATCGATTTCTTTCATCTCATTCAAGATAGCAGTATCTACACCACGTGTAGCCAATTTTTCTGCAACAGCATCAAAGTCTGTACGAATACGTTTGATATCTAACATAAGAACTCCTTTATGAAAAAAGCACACCTGACAAAGCGTTGGAGTGGCAGGGCCACGGTTCCATCCAACTTCACAGGTGTGCACTTGATTGTATATGTAATTGTTACTAACGGTAGAATTTCACCTATCCCTCCTATCTGCTCGCAGCACCCGCAGACTTTCTGAAAGAAGAAGATAACCTACTTATCCGTTGCTATGATTATACTAAAGTTTCTACTTTTTTGCAAATAGATTTTTAAATTTTTGACCAATGGTCTGGAGTAGAGTCGGAAGTTTGACGACCTTGTCATTGCCCAGTTTTTCGCGAGCAATTTTAAGAATGGCACCGGAGTCTTTTGAAGCAAAGAGGAATTTTCCTCTGTCTGTAAAGACTTCGAAGTGACGACTGATTTTACGACCAGAGACATTGGCTCCAATTTGGTTGATATGGCTCCAAGGAATTTGGATAAATTGTTCAACATTGACATCTGGGTAAAATTCCAGAGCCTGATCCCCGACCAAGAATTTTCCCACTTTCCCAGCTATAGAGAGGTAGGAGGTGCCTGTTGTATTGAGAAGAACAGTTTTGTTAAGAGACTGGGCCATGATTAGTCTTCCTTGCTTTCACCGAAAAAGGCATTGTAGAGGGCTTTGATAGCTGCTTTTTCTTGGTCTTTATGGACAACAAACATGATAGAAACCTCACTAGAACCTTGAGACATCATCTGGATGTTGATCTTGTTTTCAGATAGAGCGCGAGTTGCAGTAGCAGTTACTCCGATATGACTCTTCATCTTTTCCCCAACAATCATAATGATTGAAAGGTCATGTTCGATTTCTGCATGATCTACTTCAGCTTTTTGCACCAACTGACGAAGGATTTCTTCTTCCTTGATAGGAGTTAGTTCGCGAGAACGGAGGATGATTGAAAGATCGTCGATACCTGTTGGCATATGCTCCCAACCGATATTAAGATCTTCAAGGATTTGAAGAACCTTGCGTCCAAATCCAACCTCACGGTTCATGAGGTATTTAGACATGTTGATGCTGACAAACCCAGAGTCACCGGCAATTCCCACAACGGGGAATTCATCACTACTGTGTTTTAGAACGATACGAGTACCTGGATGGTCAGGGTTGTTGGTATTCTTGATAACAAGAGGGATTTTTCCACGGTAGGCAGGGAGAAGGGCTTCGTCATGAAGAACTGAGAATCCTGCATAGGCCAACTCACGCATTTCACGGTAGGTCAACTCAGGGATCGAGTGTGGTTGGTGAATAATTCCTGGGTGAGCCGCAAAGATACCATCAACGTCTGTAAAGTTTTCATAAAGGTCAGCTTTGACACCAGCAGCAATGATAGAACCCGTAATGTCTGAACCTCCACGTGAGAAAGTACAGATTTGATTTTCCTTAGTAACACCAAAGAAACCAGGAATGACAAGGACTTCATTTGCATTTGTCAATTCTTCAATCTTGTCATAACTTGATGGAATGATGCGAGCGTGACCAGGTTCACTTGTGACCACAATACCAGCTTCTCTAGGGTGCACATAGCGTGCATCGATCCCGTTTTGATTAAAGTAGGCAGCAATCAATTTAGCATTGTTATTTTCACCGGCTGCTAGGAAAGTATCGTAGAGAAATTCGTTTTCTTCGATAGGAAGAGTAGCTAAGGCGCGAATACTTTTTGAAATTTTTTCTAGCACAGTTGGTTTAAGACCTAGTTCACTAACCATAGCAGCATAGCGGTCGATAATCCAGTTTTGACTCTTACTAATATCGTTACCAGCAACATAGTCGCGGTAGTATTTAATCAAGGCATCCGTAACCTTAGTATCTTCAGCATTGCGTTTACCAGGCGCAGAAACAACTACAAAACGACGCTCTGGATCGCTTTTGACGATGTTTAAAACTTTTTCTAATTGACTAGCAGAGGCAAGAGAGCTACCTCCAAATTTAACAACTTTCATAAGAACTCCTAAAGTAAGTATTTTATACGATTATAGCAGAAAGAAAGCCTTTTTTCAATGAAGAAAATAAGATGCTTTCTAGGACAAAGCGAGCCTTTTTTATCGGCTGAGACACTTTTAGTCGATTTTTTATTGCTTTCTGATTTCAAAAAAGATATACTTTGAAAATAAAATAATTTAAATCGCTTATAAAATAAAAGGAGTCCAGATGGAACACATTATTTATCAGCTTGAAGAGGATTTAGCAATCCTTACCTTAAACCGTCCTGAGGTCGCTAACGGTTTCCACATTCCCATGTGTGAGGAAATTTTAGAAGCACTAACTCTGGCAGAAGAGAATCCAGCTGTGCATTTTATCTTAATTAATGCCAATGGAAAGGTCTTCTCGGTTGGGGGAGATTTGGTAGAGATGAAGCGGGCAGTGGACGAGGATGATATTCCATCATTGACGAAAATCGCAGAATTGGTCAATGCTATTTCTTATAAAATCAAGCAAATTGCTAAACCTGTCTTGATGGAAGTTGATGGAGCTGTTGCAGGTGCCGCAGCGAATATGGCTGTTGCTGCAGATTTCTGCCTGGCAACGGATAAGGCTAAATTTATCCAAGCCTTTGTTGGCGTTGGTTTGGCTCCAGATGCAGGGGGAATTCACCTCTTGAGTCGAAGTATTGGTGTGACGCGTGCTGCTCAACTAGCTATGACAGGTGAGGCTTTGACAGCAGAAAAAGCTCTGGAGTGGGGGCTTGTTTACCGCGTCTGTGAAGCTGATAAACTTGAAAAGACGAGAGAACAGCTTCTTAAAAAATTAAGACGCGGGTCAACTAATTCTTATGCTGCCATCAAGAAGTTGGTTTGGGAAAGCCAATTTAAAGATTGGCAAGATTATGCTACTTTAGAACTGAACCTTCAGGAATCTCTAGCCCAAACGGAGGATTTTAAAGAAGGAGTTCGGGCTCATTCGGAGAGAAGAAGACCTAAATTTACAGGAAAATAAAAAAATACTTGCACCATTCTTTGAACTTTGATATAATTCTTTTGTCAAATGTTTTGATTCTAAAAGTTTTTTTGAAAAGGAGGGAAGGAAAGATTGGACTACCAACGAATTAATGAATATTTAACATCTATATTTAACAATGTCCTCGTTATTGAGGAAGTTAGCTTGAGAGGTAGTCGTTTCAAGGATATCTCCATCAAAGAAATGCATACGATTGATGTGATTGGAAAAGTTCCAGATGTGACACCAAGTCAAGTGTCAAAAGAGTTGATGGTGACTCTTGGGACGGTTACGACTAGTTTGAATAATCTCGAACGCAAGGGCTACATTGAACGCATTCGTTCAGAACATGATCGACGTGTAGTGCATCTGCATTTGACAAAGAAAGGTCGCTTGGTTCATAGGCTACATAAACGCTTCCACAAGGCCATGGTTGAAAAAATCATTGATGGTATGAGTAAGCAAGAAATGGAGGTTATGAGCAAAGGTTTGACTAATCTTTATCAATTTTTGGAGGATTTGAGATAATGGCTTTTGCAAAAATAAGCCAGGTTGCTCATTATGTGCCAGAGCAAGTGGTTACAAATCATGATTTGGCTCAGATTATGGATACCAATGATGAGTGGATTTCAAGTCGGACGGGAATACGACAAAGGCATATTTCAAGAACAGAATCTACTAGTGATTTGGCTACAGAGGTTGCTAAGAAACTGATGGAAAAAGCTGAAATCACAGGAGAGGAGTTGGATTTTATCATCCTAGCTACCATTACTCCAGATTCTATGATGCCCTCTACAGCTGCTCGTGTTCAAGCTAATATTGGTGCTAATAAGGCCTTTGCTTTTGACCTAACAGCGGCTTGCAGTGGATTTGTATTTGCATTATCAACTGCTGAAAAGTTTATCGCTTCTGGTCACTTTCAAAAAGGCTTGGTGATTGGTAGTGAAACCCTCTCTAAAGCAGTCGATTGGTCAGACCGATCAACAGCTGTTTTGTTTGGAGATGGTGCTGGTGGTGTCTTGTTAGAAGCTAGCGAGCAAGAGCATTTTTTGGCTGAGAGTCTCAATAGTGATGGGAGTCGTAGCGAGTGTCTAACTTATGGACATTCAGGCTTGCATTCTCCGTTTTCAGATCAAGAAAGTGCAGATTCATTTTTGAAGATGGATGGGCGTGCAGTCTTTGATTTTGCTATTCGGGACGTAGCCAAGTCTATCAAGCAGACTATTGATGAATCTCCTATAGAGGCGACAGACTTGGATTATCTGCTACTTCATCAGGCTAATGACCGTATTTTGGATAAGATGGCTAGAAAAATCGGTGTTAACCGAGATAAAATTCCAGCCAATATGATGGAATATGGCAATACCAGTGCAGCAAGTATCCCGATTTTACTTTCAGAGTGTGTAGAACAAGGTCTCATCCATTTAGATGGTAGCCAGACTGTTCTTTTATCAGGCTTCGGTGGAGGCTTGACCTGGGGCACGCTCATTCTTACAATTTAGGTAATCATGTGGTGAACACATTGTTATAAAAAACTATTTATTTTAAAGGAGTCCTATCATGGCAGTATTTGAAAAAGTACAAGAAATTATCGTTGAAGAACTTGGGAAAGACGCATCAGAAGTAACACTTGAATCAACTTTTGATGATTTGGACGCAGATTCATTGGACTTGTTCCAAGTAATCTCAGAAATCGAAGATGCTTTTGATATCCAAATCGAAGCAGAAGATGACTTGAAAACAGTTGGTGACTTGGTTGCCTACGTTGAAGAGCAAACAAAATAAGCAGAATACAAATAGAAGGAGTAGGGAAACCCGCTCCCTCTTGTTTAGGCAATAGTTTGATTTTCAAATTATGACAGTATCGAACTATTACGTAAGCAAGAACTGATGGAGGCACTATGAAAACGCGTATTACAGAATTATTGAACATTGATTATCCTATTTTCCAAGGAGGAATGGCTTGGGTTGCTGATGGTGATTTGGCAGGGGCTGTTTCTAAGGCTGGAGGACTAGGCATTATCGGTGGGGGAAATGCCCCTAAAGAAGTTGTCAAGGCTAATATTGATAAAATCAAATCATTGACGGATAAACCTTTTGGTGTCAACATCATGCTCTTGTCTCCATTCGTGGAAGATATTGTGGATCTAGTCATCGAGGAAGGTGTTAAAGTAGTTACAACAGGCGCAGGAAATCCAAGCAAGTACATGGAACGCTTTCATGCTGCTGGCATTACAGTTATTCCCGTTGTACCTAGTGTTGCTTTAGCTAGACGCATGGAAAAAATCGGTGCGGACGCCGTTATTGCAGAAGGAATGGAAGCTGGGGGACATATTGGGAAATTAACAACTATGACCTTGGTGCGCCAGGTAGCTGCCGCTGTATCTATTCCTGTTATTGCTGCAGGAGGGATTGCGGATGGAGAAGGTGCTGCCGCTGGCTTTATGCTAGGTGCAGAGGCTGTTCAGGTTGGAACTCGTTTTGTCGTTGCAAAAGAGTCTAATGCCCATCCAAATTACAAGGCGAAAATTTTAAAAGCTAGAGATATTGATACTACGATTTCAGCTCAACACTTTGGACATGCTGTTCGAGCTATTAAAAATCAATTGACTCGTGATTTTGAAAAAGCTGAGAAAGATGCCTTTAAACAGGAAAATCCTGATTTAGAAATCTTTGAACAAATGGGAGCGGGTGCTCTAGCCAAAGCAGTTGTTCACGGAGATGTGGATGGCGGATCTGTCATGGCAGGTCAGATTGCAGGACTTGTTTCCAAAGAAGAAACCGTTGAAGAAATCCTAAAAGATTTATACTATGGAGCTGCTAAGAAAATTCAAGAAGAAGCATCTCGTTGGGCAGGAGTTGTAAGAAATGACTAAAACAGCCTTTTTATTTGCTGGTCAAGGTGCCCAGTATTTAGGGATGGGACGGGACCTTTATGATCAGTATCCGATTGTCAAAGAAACGATTGATCAAGCGAGTCAGGTTCTTGGTTATGATTTGCGTCATCTCATCGATACAGAAGAAGAAAAACTCAATCAGACACGCTATACGCAACCAGCCATTCTAGCGACTTCGGTTGCTATTTACCGCTTATTGCAAGAAAAGGGCTATCAGCCTGATATGGTTGCTGGTTTGTCTCTTGGAGAATACTCTGCCTTGGTGGCCAGTGGCGCCTTGGATTTTGAAGATGCGGTAGCCTTGGTAGCTAAGCGTGGTGCCTATATGGAAGAAGCGGCTCCTGCTGGATCTGGCAAGATGGTAGCAGTTCTCAATACGCCAGTAGAGGTCATTGAGGAAGCCTGTCAAAAAGCTTCTGAACTTGGAGTGGTTACCCCAGCCAACTATAACACACCTGCACAAATCGTCATTGGTGGAGAAGTGGTTGCAGTTGACCGAGCTGTCGAACTCTTGCAGGAAGCAGGCGCGAAAAGATTGATTCCTCTCAAGGTTTCAGGTCCTTTTCATACCGCTCTCCTTGAGCCTGCTAGCCAGAAACTAGCTGAAACTCTAGCCCAAGTATGTTTTTCAGATTTTACTTGTCCCCTAGTCGGCAATACAGAAGCTACCGTGATGCAAAAAGAAGACATTGCTCAACTCTTGACGCGTCAGGTCAAGGAACCAGTTCGTTTCTATGAAAGTATTGCAGTTATGCAAGAAGCAGGCGTAACCAACTTTATCGAGATTGGACCGGGGAAAGTCTTGTCAGGCTTTGTCAAAAAAATTGCTAAGACAGCTAAACTAGCCAATGTCGAAGATCAGGTGAGCTTGGAAGCCTTGCTAGAAAACTAGTAATCCCTTCTCCCATAAATACAAGAGGAAACAGGAGAAAAGAATGCAACTAAAAAATAAGAATATCTTTATTACAGGATCGAGTCGTGGAATTGGTCTTGCCATTGCCCACAAGTTTGCTCAAGCAGGAGCCAATATTGTCTTAAACAGTCGTGGGGCTATCCCAGAAGAATTGCTAGCTGAGTTTGCAGACTATGGTGTCAAGGTGGTTCCTATTTCAGGAGATGTATCCGATTTTGCAGACGCTAAGCGTATGGTTGAGCAAGCTATTGCAGATCTGGGTTCAGTAGATGTTTTGGTTAACAATGCAGGGATCACCCAAGATACCCTGATGCTCAAGATGACAGAAGCAGATTTTGAAAAAGTTCTCAAAGTCAACCTGACTGGTGCCTTTAACATGACACAATCAGTCTTGAAACCGATGATGAAAGCCAGAGAAGGTGCTATCATTAATATGTCTAGTGTTGTTGGTTTGATGGGAAATATCGGTCAAGCTAACTATGCTGCTTCCAAGGCTGGTTTGATTGGTTTTACCAAGTCTGTGGCGCGTGAAGTGGCCAATCGCAATATCAGGGTCAATGCTATCGCACCTGGAATGATTGAATCCGATATGACAGCTGTCCTATCAGACAAGGTAAAAGATGCCATGCTTGCGCAAATTCCTATGAAAGAATTTGGACAGGCAGAGCAGGTTGCAGATTTGACAGTATTTTTAGCAGGCCAAGATTATCTAACTGGTCAAGTGGTTGCCATTGATGGCGGTCTCAGTATGTAGCAGAAGCTAGAGGTAAAAAAGATGAAACTAAATCGCGTAGTAGTAACAGGTTATGGAGTGACATCTCCAATCGGAAATACACCAGAAGAATTTTGGAATAGTTTGACAACTGGAAAAATCGGAATTGGTCCAATTACAAAATTTGATCATAGTGACTTTGATGTGCATAATGCAGCAGAAATTCAAGATTTTCCTTTTGATAAATACTTTGTTAAGAAAGATACCAATCGTTTTGATAACTATTCTTTATATGCCTTGTATGCTGCCCAAGAGGCTGTCAATCATGCCAATCTGGATGTAGAGGCTATTGACAAGGATCGTTTTGGTGTTATCGTTGCCTCTGGTATTGGTGGAATCAAGGAAATTGAAGATCAAGTGCTTCGGCTCAATGAAAAAGGGCCAAAACGCGTGAAACCATTGACCCTTCCAAAAGCCTTGCCAAATATGGCTTCAGGAAATGTTGCCATGCGTTTTGGAGCAAACGGTGTTTGTAAATCCATCAATACTGCCTGCGCTTCATCAAATGACGCGATTGGGGATGCCTTCCGCTCAATTAAATTTGGTTTCCAAGATGTTATGTTGGTAGGCGGTTCAGAAGCCTCTATCACACCTTTTGCTATCGCTGGTTTCCAAGCCCTAACTGCTCTATCAACTACAGAGGATCCAAGTCGTGCTTCCATTCCATTTGATAAGGATCGCAATGGTTTTGTTATGGGGGAAGGTTCAGGAATGTTGGTTCTTGAAAGTCTTGAACACGCTGAAAAACGTGGGGCTACTATCCTTGCTGAAGTGGTTGGTTACGGAAATACTTGTGATGCCTACCACATGACTTCACCACATCCAGAAGGTCAGGGAGCTATCAAGGCCATCAAACTAGCCTTGGAAGAAGCTGAGATTTCTCCAGAGCAAGTAGCCTATGTCAATGCTCACGGAACTTCAACTCCTGCTAATGAAAAAGGAGAAAGTGGTGCTATCGTAGCTGTTCTTGGTAAGGAAGTACCTGTGTCATCAACCAAATCATTCACGGGCCATTTGCTAGGAGCTGCAGGTGCAGTAGAAGCTATCGTCACAATCGAAGCCATGCGTCATAACTTTGTACCAATGACAGCTGGAACAAGTGAAGTATCAGATTATATCGAAGCCAATGTCGTTTATGGACAAGGCTTGGAGCAAGAAATTCCATACGCTATTTCAAATACCTTTGGTTTTGGTGGCCACAATGCCGTTCTTGCTTTCAAACGTTGGGAGAATAAATAAGTATGAATTTAAACGATATTAAAGACTTGATGGCCCAATTTGACCAGTCAAGTTTGAGAGAATTTTCTTATAAAAATGGGACGGATGAGTTGCAGTTTAGCAAGAATGAAGCGAGACTGGTGTCTGAAGTTGCATCTCCAGTCGCTCCAGCGCCCGTTCTAGCAACACCAAGTCCAGTAGCTCCTTCATCTGCTTCAACAGAAACTGTAGTGGAAGAAGTTCCTGCTTCAGCTGAAGCAAGTGTGGCTGCTGAGGGAGATCTTGTAGAGAGCCCGCTTGTTGGGGTGGCTTACTTGGCTGCTGGTCCAGATAAACCTTCCTTTGTTACAGTTGGTGATAGTGTCAAAAAAGGACAAACATTGGTGATTATCGAAGCCATGAAAGTCATGAATGAAATCCCAGCTCCTAAGGATGGTGTGGTAACGGAAATTCTCGTTTCGAACGAAGAAATGGTTGAGTTTGGTAAAGGATTGGTACGTATCAAATGATCGATATTCAAGGAATCAAAGAAGCTCTGCCCCACCGTTATCCCATGCTCCTAGTGGACCGTGTCTTGGAAGTGAGCGAGGATACCATTGTTGCCATCAAAAATGTGTCCATCAACGAGCCTTTCTTTAACGGCCATTTTCCTCAATATCCAGTTATGCCAGGTGTTCTGATCATGGAAGCCTTGGCGCAAACTGCTGGTGTTTTGGAGCTGTCTAAGCCTGAAAATAAGGGGAAACTAGTCTTTTACGCTGGTATGGACAAGGTTAAGTTCAAGAAGCAAGTTGTACCAGGCGACCAATTGGTTATGACAGCGACTTTTGTAAAACGTCGTGGCACCATTGCCGTGGTTGAAGCAAAGGCTGAAGTGGATGGCAAGCTTGCAGCTAGTGGTACTCTAACCTTTGCAATAGGGAACTAAGGAGGTTCTCCATGTTTCGAAAAATTTTAATTGCCAATCGTGGTGAAATTGCGGTTCGTATTATCCGTGCGGCGCGTGAACTGGGGATTGCGACGGTGGCGGTTTATTCAACTGCTGATAAGGAAGCCCTTCATACGCTTTTAGCAGATGAAGCGGTTTGTATCGGCCCTGGTAAGGCAACTGAGTCTTATCTCAATATTAACGCGGTTCTATCAGCTGCAGTCTTGACTGAGGCAGAAGCTATTCACCCAGGTTTTGGATTTCTCAGTGAAAACTCCAAATTTGCAACTATGTGTGAAGAGGTGGGTATCAAGTTTATCGGTCCATCTGGTCATGTCATGGATATGATGGGGGACAAGATCAATGCACGTGCTCAGATGATCAAAGCAGGTGTGCCTGTTATTCCAGGTTCGGATGGAGAAGTGCATAACTCTGAGGAAGCTTTGATTGTTGCCGAAAAAATTGGCTATCCAGTTATGCTCAAGGCTTCAGCAGGTGGTGGTGGTAAAGGGATTCGTAAGGTTGAAAAACCAGAAGACCTCGTTTCTGCCTTTGAAACTGCGTCTAGTGAAGCCAAGGCCAATTATGGCAATGGTGCTATGTACATAGAACGGGTTATCTATCCAGCTCGTCACATCGAGGTTCAAATCCTAGGAGATGAACACGGAAATGTGATTCACTTGGGGGAACGGGATTGTTCTCTTCAACGGAATAATCAAAAGGTTTTAGAAGAAAGCCCTTCGATTGCAATCGGAAAAACGTTGCGCCATAAAATTGGTGCTGCGGCTGTTCGAGCTGCAGAGTCTGTGGGCTATGAGAATGCAGGGACCATCGAGTTCCTTCTTGATGAAGCCAGTGGTAATTTCTATTTCATGGAAATGAATACTCGTGTTCAGGTGGAACATCCCGTTACAGAGTTTGTGTCAGGTGTTGATATCGTTAAGGAACAGATTCGCATTGCGGCAGGTCAGCCTCTGTCTGTTAAGCAAGAAGATATTGTCCTACACGGCCATGCTATCGAGTGTCGTATCAATGCAGAAAATCCAGCCTTCAACTTTGCTCCAAGTCCAGGTAAGATTACCAATCTCTATCTGCCAAGTGGTGGAGTTGGCTTGCGCGTGGATTCAGCAGTTTATCCAGGTTATACCATTCCTCCTTATTATGATAGTATGATTGCTAAAATCATCGTTCACGGCGAAAATCGTTTTGATGCCTTGATGAAAATGCAACGTGCCCTCTATGAATTAGAAATTGAAGGGGTGCAGACCAATGCTGATTTCCAGCTTGACCTTATTTCAGATCGCAATGTCATTGCTGGAGATTATGATACTTCCTTCTTGATGGAAACCTTCTTACCCAAATATCAAGAAAAAGAATAAAATGACTTCAAGAGTTAAACCGAAAAGGGGAATCAATGGCTCTATTTAGTAAAAAAGATAAGTATATTCGAATCAATCCCAATCGTTCGGTTAGGGAAAAACCTCAAGCTAAGCCAGAGGTTCCAGATGAATTATTTTCCCAGTGTCCGGGCTGTAAGCATACCATCTACCAGAAGGATCTGGGAAGTGAACGTATCTGTCCACATTGTAGCTATACCTTTCGTATTTCTGCCCAAGAACGCTTGGCTTTGACGATTGATATGGGGACTTTCAAAGAATTGTTTACAGGGATTGAAAGCAAGGATCCCTTGCATTTCCCTGGTTACCAAAAGAAACTAGCAACCATGCGGGAAAAAACAGGTCTGGATGAAGCCGTTGTGACAGGAACAGCTCTTATTAAAGGTCAGACTGTGGCTCTTGGGATTATGGATTCCAACTTTATCATGGCTTCTATGGGTACGGTTGTAGGTGAAAAAATCACTCGTTTGTTTGAGTATGCGACTGTCGAAAAATTGCCAGTTGTTCTCTTCACAGCCTCTGGTGGCGCCCGTATGCAGGAAGGAATCATGAGTCTCATGCAGATGGCTAAGATTTCTGCAGCGGTTAAACGTCATTCAAATGCTGGCCTCTTTTACTTGACCATTTTGACAGATCCAACGACTGGTGGTGTGACAGCTTCTTTCGCTATGGAAGGCGATATCATTCTGGCTGAACCACAAAGTTTGGTTGGTTTTGCTGGGCGTCGTGTCATTGAAAATACGGTTCGTGAAAGCTTGCCTGATGATTTCCAAAAGGCAGAATTCCTATTAGAACATGGCTTTGTGGATGCTATCGTTAAAAGAAGAGACTTGCCAGATACCATTGCTAGCCTAGTCAGATTGCACGGAGGGAGTCCTAGATGAATATTGCAAAAATAGTCAGAGAAGCGCGTGAGCAGAGCCGTTTGACAACCTTGGACTTTGCGACAGGCATTTTTGATGAATTTATCCAATTACATGGTGACCGTTCTTTTCGCGATGATGGTGCAGTTGTTGGTGGTATCGGCTGGCTTGGAGATCAAGCTGTAACAGTGGTTGGTATTCAAAAAGGCAAGAGTTTACAAGACAACCTCAAACGGAATTTTGGACAACCGCATCCAGAAGGCTACCGCAAGGCCTTGCGTTTGATGAAACAGGCTGAAAAGTTTGGCCGTCCAGTGGTGACCTTTATCAATACTGCAGGTGCCTATCCTGGTGTCGGTGCGGAAGAACGCGGTCAAGGGGAAGCTATTGCTCGCAATCTCATGGAAATGAGTGACCTGAAAGTTCCGATTATCGCCATCATTATCGGTGAAGGTGGTTCAGGTGGAGCTCTGGCTCTGGCAGTCGCAGACCGTGTCTGGATGCTGGAAAATTCTATCTATGCTATTCTCAGCCCAGAAGGCTTTGCTTCCATTCTATGGAAGGACGGCAGTCGTGCCATGGAAGCGGCAGAACTGATGAAAATCACTTCTCATGAGCTGTTAGAAATGGACGTGGTAGATAAGGTGATTTCTGAAGCAGGGCTTTCTAGTAAAGAACTGATTAAGAATGTTAAAAAAGAACTTCAAGCTGAGCTAGCTAGACTTTCGCAAAAACCGTTAGAAGCGTTGTTGGAAGAGCGTTACCAACGATTTAGAAAATACTAATACCTCAGAATACATAAAAACTAGAACTGGCAGTCAGTTCTAGTTTTTATGTGGTTCTTACTCTGTATCAAGGACGGAGTAAAAGGTGCTTGGAAAACCAAACACCTTTTCGATTATTCATTTTCTTCAGTTACAAATTGACTAAGCAGTCCATTGATAAAACGGGCTGATTTTTGATCTGAAAAATTCTTAGCAAGTTCAATAGCTTCATTGACTGCTACCAGCTGAGGTGTATCAAATGATGTGATTTCAAAGATACCCAAGCGTAGTAAATTTTTTTCGACCAAGGTCAAGCGTTCAACTGTCCAACCTGACTTGAGATGCTGATTGATTTGTTTATCCAACTCGTCTTTTTGAGCTTGAACGCCAGAAACCAAGTTCAGAAGAAAGGCAGGAATTTGCACATCTACATCTTCACGGTCATGTGTGTAGGCAAAGCGACAAGCTGTTTCCATATCTGTGCCGAATTCAAGACTCATAAGAGCTTGAAAAGCGCATTTACGAAGTTCGCGTCTAGATTCTAATAATGGACTAGTCATTGAGGAAGTCCTCGTTAAATAGATCTTTCAACTCAGGTTTTGGTGTTTTGTCTGGAACGATTCCTGCAACATGGATGTTAACAGCAGCAAGTTCCACATCAGCCATATCACGGACAGCATCTTTGACCGCTTTTTGAATAGCAAGAGCCACTTTTGGTACTTTTACACCGTACTCTAGGTAGAGATAGATGTCAGCAGTTAGTTCTTCGTTGCTTTCTTTTAAGTAGACGCCACGACCAAGAGAGAGTTTTGATAGGGTATCAGATACGGATTTATTTGAAAATGAATGGACACCATCAACTTTAGCAGTTGCGATGGCAATGATTTTTTCAAGTACACGTGGAGCGATAACGATTTCGCCAAATTGTTCTTCAGTTCCCATAGAATGACCTCTTTCTAGAGATTAGGCACGAGAAACGTAAGTTCCTTCTGCAGTGTTGATGATCAATTTTTGTCCAGCTTCGATGAAGTCAGGAACGTTGACAACAAGTCCAGTTTCCATAGTCGCTGGTTTACCAGAACCTGTAACAGTAGCACCTTTGATAGATGGTTGTGTTTCAGCAACTGTCAATTCAACAGTAGTTGGTACAGTTACACCGATTACTTCAGTTCCGTAGAATTGGATTTTCACATCAGAGTTTTCAAGGATGTAAAGCAATTCATTTTCAACGTTTACGACTGGGATTTCGTATTGGTCGTAAGTTTCAGTGTTCATGAAGTAGGCAGTTTCATCCATTTTGTACAAATATTGAGCTGGCACAGTTTCGATAATAGCTTGTTCGAATTTTTCTTCTGGACGGTAGCTTGTGTCAAAAGTAGAACCAGTACGGACATCACGCAATTTCATACGCATGATCGTGTTTCCTTTACCTGGTTTGTGGTGGCTAGCTTCCAAAACGCGGATTAATTTTCCGTCTGCAGTTTCAAATGTCATACCAGCTTTCAATTTGCTTGCTTCAATCATGTTTTTACCTCTTTAACAAATATTATTACTCTTCATTTTACCATAAAATCTTCTGGAAATAAAGCCAAAATAGTTATTGGGAGATGGTAGGGGAGAAAAAGAATATTGCCTAGTCAGGTGGCGTGCTTGATGTGAAAGAGCATCCACCATGTTTTTTATTATATTCAAAAGGCCGAAGTGACCTAGCTTCGACCTGATTGTATTGTCTTAAAAAGATTGATTTTTTATTCTGGTTCTACCAAAATCTTGATTTGTGACTTGTCTTGAGTTAATTCGATAAAGCCTTCTTCCACGATATTTTCCAATTTAATTTTCTTAGTAACCAATTTTTCAGCAGAGAAGTAGCCTTGTTCCATCAAATCTAATACTTTAGGGAAGATGTGACGATAAGCTATGATTCCTTTTAGTGTCTTTTCTTGGATAGCAAATTCATTTGGATTGATATTAGCTTCTCGTTCCCAGATAGAGACAACCATACACTCACCTGCCTTATGTACAGCAGCTAGAGCCTGTCCCAAAACTACTGGTACACCCGTTACTTCATAAGAAACATCTACACCACCGTTTGTTAAACGATGAATAGCTTCAACAGCTGTTTCACCTTCTTCCGGACGGACAACGATAGCTCCTAACTCTTCAGCTTTTGCTTGACGTTCAGGTGATAGTTCAACAGCATAAATCTTAGAAGCACCCGCTGCACGAAGAGCTTCTACAATTAAGAGACCAATCGGACCTAAGCCAAAGACAGCAGCAGTATCACCGGCTTTTAGTGCTGATTGACGAACTGCATAAACTGCAACAGCAGCTGGCTCAGTGAGAGCAGCTTGCTCATAGCTTAAGCTATCTGGAATGACATGTACTAAGTCACCGTCTAAAACACAATATTTGGCAAATCCACCGTCTGCAGCCAAACCGACAAAATTAAGGTTTGGATCCAAATTATAATTACCAACTAAGTTATTCTTAGCTAGAATTGGTTCTACAGCAACACGATCACCAACTTTCACACGAGTAACATCACTTCCAACTTCTACGATTTCACCAGAAAATTCATGTCCCAGTGTTACCGGTGCTTTTTGACCAGAATAGACGTGCTCATCTGTTGGGATAAAGATAGGCCCATCTAAAAATTCGTGGAGGTCAGTACCACAAATTCCTGTGAACTTAACTGCAACTTTTACTTGGTGCGGAAGTACTTCAGGAACTTCTACTTCTTGAATACGAACATCTTTCGCTGCATGCCAGCGAGCTGCTTTCATTGTAGCCATATGAATAACTCCTTATTGTTGCGATTTTTATTTTTCCTTTTAGGAAACTTTACATGTAATATTGCAAACGCTTTCTATGTATTTGTCAAGAAAAAACCAACCTCAGGGCTGGTTTCTTTGACATATTAGTCTTCTTTCAACTTGGCCAATTCTTGGGCAAGGAGTTTAAGGGCGACTTGTGGGTTGGCTTGGCCTTTGGTTGCCTTCATAAGGAATCCTGTGAAGGCCTTGTCTGCGTTGCGTTTGCCTGACTTGAAGTCGGCAACGGCTGCTTCATTATCCGCAAAGACTTGGTGGATGATTGGGATCAAGATTTCTGGATCTGAGATTTGCACCATGCCTGCTTTTTCCACGTATTCACGCGCGCCACCGCCATTTTTAGCTAGGTGGACAAAGACTTTCTTGGCAATCTTAGAAGAGATCGTGCCGTCTTCGATGATGGCAATCATTTCTACCAAGTTTTCTGGTGTTAATTCGATTTGTTCGAGTGTCTTGCCTTCAGCGTTTAAGAACTGAGCGACTTCACCTTGGAGCCAGTTAGAGACTTGTTTGGCATCACCACCTAGGGCAACAGCTTTTTCAAAGAAGTCAGAAGTGACTTTGTTTGCAGTCAACTGGCTAGCGTCGTAGTCTGACAAGCCAAGGTCGGAGACGTAGCGTGCACGGCGTTCTTTTGGAAATTCTGGCAGTTCAGTACGCATTTCTTCAATCCATTCTTCTGAGATTTCAAAGAGGGGTAGATCTGGTTCTGGGAAGTAGCGGTAGTCTGCAGCACCTTCCTTGACACGCATGAGGATGGTTGCTTTGTTAGCTTCATCGTAACGGCGTGTTTCTTGGCGGATTTGACCACCTGAGCGAAGGATTTCAGCCTGACGTTGGACTTCATATTCAAGACCTTTACGAACGTTTGAGAAGGAATTGAGGTTCTTCAACTCAGTCTTGGTACCGAATTTTTCTTGACCATAAGGACGAAGAGAAATGTTGGCATCCACACGCATCGAACCTTCTTCCATCTTAACGTCAGAAATGCCAGCGTACTGGATGACTTCCTTGAGAGCAGTCAGATAAGCATAGGCTTCTTCTGGCGAGCGCATGTCAGCTTCAGATACAATCTCAATCAATGGCACCCCTTGGCGGTTGAGGTCAACATAAGAGTAGCCATCTGTACCGTGGGTGTTTTTACCAGCATCTTCTTCCAAGTGAGCACGTTCGATACCGATTTTCTTAGTTGTACCGTCTTCTAGCTCCACTTCAATCCAGCCGTTGTAGCCGATTGGCTCATCAAACTGAGAAATTTGGTAGGCTTTGGGATTATCAGGGTAGAAGTAGTTTTTGCGGTCGAAGTGCATCTTTTTGTGGATGTCCATATTGAGGGCAAGAGCTGCCTTGATACCGGCATCGACAACACCTTTATTGAGAACTGGCAGAACTCCTGGGAAGGACCAGTCAATCACGTTAGTGTTGGCATTTTGGTCATTTCCAAAGTGGGCAGAAGTAGGTGAGAAGATTTTTGAATTGGTGTTGAGCTCTACGTGGACTTCAAGTCCAATGACTGTTTCAAAGTTCATTAGTTGTCACCTCCAAAAATCACGGGTTGTTGTTTGTGGTAGTCTGTTGTTGCTTCAAATGCAGCAGCAGCTTGGTAAATGGTTTCTTCTGAGTATTTAGGACCAATCAATTGCAGACCAACAGGTAGACCTTGAGAGAATCCAGCAGGAATCGAAATCCCTGGGAGACCTGCCAAGTTGACTGGGATGGTCAAGAGGTCAGCCAAGTACATGGCAACTGGGTCATGGTTGAGTGAATCCAAGTCATAGGCAACACTTGGAGCAGTTGGTCCCAAAATTAAGTCATAATCCGCAAAGACTTTCTCAAAATCTTGGATGATGAGGGTACGGACCTGCCCAGCTTTCTTGTAGTAGGCATCGTAGTAACCTGATGAGAGGCTGAAAGTACCTAGCATGATACGGCGTTTCACCTCTTCACCGAAACCTTGGCTACGGCTGTTTACATAGATTTCGTCAAGATTCGTCGCATCCTCTGCGCGGTAGCCGTAACGGATACCGTCAAAGCGTTGCAAGTTTGATGAAGCTTCTGATGAAGCGATAATATAGTAAACGGCAACCCCGTATTTAGAGTGAGGCAGACTGACTTCTTCAACGATAGCACCGAGTTTTTCAAAGTGTTTGGCTGCGTTCAGGATAGTTTCCTTAACCTCTGGGTCAATTCCTTCACCAAGGTATTCCTTAGGCAAAGCAATTTTCATGCCCTTGATGTCTTGACCGATTTTTGAAGTAAAGTCGGCAATGCGGACAGGAGCAGAAGTAGAGTCTTTGGCATCTTCGCTGGCAATAGCGTTGAGCAAGAGGGCATTTTCCTTAACAGTTGGCGCAAAAGGTCCGATCTGGTCTAATGAGCTACCGAAGGCAATGAGACCGAAACGAGAAACTGTTCCGTAGGTTGGTTTGAGACCAACAATCCCGTTGAAGGCAGCAGGTTGGCGGATAGAACCACCAGTATCAGAACCAAGTGACAAGCGAACTTGGCCTGAAGCTACAGCTGCAGCTGAACCACTTGATGAGCCACCAGGAACCTTGCTTTGATCCCAAGCATTTTTAGTGGCACCATAGTGCGAAGTCTCACCTGAACCACCCATGGCAAACTCGTCCATGTTAGTTTTCCCTACGACAATCATGCCTTTCGCTTTTGCATTGGCAACGGCTGTCGCATCAAAAATTGGCTCGTAGTTATAGAGCATTTTTGAGGCAGCAGTTGTGAGAATACCGTCAGTAGAGATGTTATCCTTAACTGCCAGTGGAATTCCTGAAAGGACATTATCCGCGTCAATTCCAGCTTCATCAATGGCTTTGGCTTGAGCAAGAGCCTGCTCTTCAGCGATGGTGACAAAAGCGTTGATAGCTGTTTCGCGAGACTTGATATCTTCAAGTGTTGCTTGGGTCAATTCAGTTGCAGAAATTTCCTTAGAGACAAGGAGATTGTGCAAGTCTTCAATGGTTTTATTGTTGAAAGTCATTAGGCATCTCCTCCATCGTCTAGGATAGCTGGTACCTTGATATAGTAGTTGTCTTTTTCAGGTACGTTTTTAAACAAGCGATTACGGTCTGTTCCTTCTTCGGCCACATCAGGGCGGAGTACAGTCTTGCGGTCAGCCATAGTCGTAGTAGGTGCGACACCAGTTGTGTCGACTTCGCCCAGCAATTCAACCATGTCAACAATCTTAGACAAGGTGGTCGCAAAGGCAGCAGTTTCTTCTTCAGAGAATCTTAATTTTGAAAGATTGGCAACGTGTGTTACCTCTTCTTGCGTAATTTTCATCTTGCATCCTTTCGTGAAATGATGATTTTTAGTCTGTTCTATTTTACCATATTTTCCTATAAATAAGGGAGCCAAACTGAAAAGAAATAGAAATTGAAAAATCGTTTTTAATTCGCTATAATAGTTAAACTAGAAAAAGAAAAAATAAGAGTTAGGATAGAAACATGTTCCATCAATTTATCACCAGAACTCAGACAGTCCCTCCTCCCATTTCACTTTTTTGGTATGGGGTTATGATGCTGGTATTAATGCTTTGTATTTATGGGGCACTTGCTTATCACAAAAATCCGAAATTTGTATACTTGTTTAAGGGGATTCAGTTCCTCCAGTTGCTAGCACTCTATAGTTGGTATGTTGGTTTTGGGATTCCCTTTTCTAATAGCCTTCCATTTTATCATTGCCGTTTAGCTATGTTTGCTGTGGTTTTCTTGCCTGATAAATGGAAAAGCAAGCAGTACTTTGCCCTCTTAGGAGCAAGTGGAGCTGTCTTTGCACTGGTTTACCCAGTTTTTGACCCCTATGACTTCCCCCATATTACCAGTTTTTCATTTTTGATTGGGCACTATGCCCTTCTAGTGAATTCCTTGGTCTACTTGATGAATCACTATGACAAGAGCCTACTCAAGAAATATATGATTGTAGTCTATACCTTTATCCTCAATCTCTTTCTAGTTGGGGTTAATCAGGTGACTGGTGGGAATTATGGCTTGTTAAATAAGACACCTTTTATTCCTGATGCCCCCCTGTGGCTAAAGTACCTACTTGTGTCCGTCATCCTTTCACTGGCTCTAGTTCTTTTTGATATCTTGTTTAAAAAACGGTGGAAAAAGAGAAAGCAGGTGAAATCAGTGCTCTAGCTAACTTTTTTCATCGGATGAGCAATTGAAAAACTACTCAAAATCCGATATAATGGAGTGTTGAAAGGAATGGTAAAATCCAATGTAAAAATCATTCTTAGCTATTGAAACAAGAAAAATAGAGAATCAAAGAAAGAGAACTTATGAATATTCAAGAAGAAATTAAGAAACGTCGTACCTTTGCCATCATTTCTCACCCGGACGCGGGGAAAACTACCATTACGGAGCAGTTGCTTTACTTTGGGGGAGAGATTCGTGATGCTGGTACCGTAAAAGGGAAGAAAACAGGGACGTTTGCCAAGTCTGACTGGATGGATATCGAGAAACAACGTGGGATTTCCGTTACTTCATCTGTTATGCAGTTTGACTACGATGGAAAGCGCGTGAATATCCTCGACACGCCGGGGCACGAGGACTTCTCAGAAGATACCTATCGTACCTTGATGGCGGTGGATGCTGCGGTCATGGTTGTGGACTCTGCCAAGGGTATCGAGGCTCAAACCAAGAAATTGTTTGAGGTTGTCAAACACCGTGGCATTCCAGTCTTTACCTTTATGAACAAGCTAGACCGTGACGGTCGTGAACCACTGGACCTCTTGCAAGAATTGGAAGAAGTCTTGGGCATTGCGAGCTATCCGATGAACTGGCCAATCGGGATGGGGAAAGCCTTTGAGGGTTTGTATGACCTCTATAACCAACGCTTGGAGCTCTATAAAGGGGATGAACGTTTTGCTAGTCTTGAAGATGGGGACAAGCTTTTTGGCAGTAATCCTTTCTACGAGCAAGTCAAAGATGACATTGAGCTTTTAAATGAAGCTGGGAATGAGTTTTCAGAGGAAGCTATTCTGGCTGGAGAATTGACGCCTGTCTTCTTCGGTTCAGCCCTGACAAACTTTGGTGTGCAGACCTTCCTTGAAACTTTCCTTAAGTTTGCTCCAGAACCACATGGTCACAAGAAAATAGATGGAGAAATCGTTGATCCTTATGATAAGGATTTCTCAGGATTTGTCTTTAAAATCCAAGCCAACATGGACCCTCGTCACCGTGACCGTATTGCCTTTGTCCGTATCGTATCAGGTGAATTTGAGCGTGGGATGAGTGTCAATCTGCCTCGTACTGGTAAGGGAGCTAAACTGTCGAATGTGACTCAGTTTATGGCAGAAAGTCGTGAGAATGTGACCAATGCCGTGGCAGGAGATATTATTGGGGTTTACGATACTGGTACTTATCAGGTTGGGGATACTTTGACAGTTGGAAAAAACAAGTTTGAATTTGAACCACTGCCAACCTTTACACCAGAGATTTTCATGAAAGTTTCTGCTAAGAACGTCATGAAGCAGAAATCTTTCCACAAGGGGATTGAGCAATTGGTGCAAGAGGGAGCCATTCAGCTTTATAAGAATTACCAAACAGGTGAGTACATGCTAGGGGCTGTGGGGCAACTTCAGTTTGAAGTCTTTAAGCACCGTATGGAAGGAGAGTACAATGCGGAAGTGGTCATGAGCCCAATGGGTAAAAAGACCGTTCGTTGGATCAAGCCTGAGGATTTGGATGAACGGATGTCCTCAAGCCGCAATATCTTGGCCAAAGACCGTTTTGATCAACCAGTCTTCCTCTTTGAAAATGACTTTGCCCTCCGCTGGTTTGCGGATAAGTATCCAGATGTAGAGTTGGAAGAGAAGATGTAAATTGTTACAAATGACTAGCAACATAAAGTTGCTGTCATTTGACGGTAACCGCTATGGCGGCTTACCTAAACGCTTCACTAGGAAAAATCCACGAATATTATTGATTCGTGGATTTTTCCGTCGTAACTGGTAGGAAGTAGTCTAGCTAACTGCCTTACTAACTACGTTTGGCAAATAAAATCGATTTGTCAAACTCCGTGTCGTAGTTCAGTAAATATACTTGATTGTGTAACAATCTAAGTAACTAACGCCAAGTTTCTATGGAACTTGGCTAGGCGCTCCACTAGTAAAGTTTTACGAATATTATCGATTCGTAAAACTTTACGTCGTAATAGATAGAAATTGCCCGAGCTACGAACCTCACTAACTCGTCATAGCTCATGGATATTATTTGTCCATGAGTTTTTTTGTTTTGATAAATAGAAATCAAATTATTTATGTTTTTTTTGCACTTTTAAGCACTAATATTGCACATTTTCATTAAAATATTGAATATAATGATTTGGACATTTATTTTTACATATACTAAATATTTTGTGAAAAAAATTGAATGTTAGATATGTAAAGAACTTTTAAATATCATATCATATAAAAAATATATTAAAAATCTTGACAAGCGTTTGCATTTAAAGTATAATTTGAGGGTATGATTAAATGGGCCAGAGTGCACTCTTTGGTATGGAATGAAAGGATAAAACATGTTTTTTAGACGTCAGAATGGTAAGTATAGAGAAACTGACCGTGTGACACGGTATAAACTAATTAAATCAGGGAAGCATTGGTTGCGTGCATCAACCTCTCTCTTTGGTTTGTTTAAGGTCATGCGTGGTGGTGTTGATACTACTCAGGTTATGACCGAAACGGTAGAAGATAAAGTAAATCATTCAATTACTGGGCTAGATATCATTAGAGGATTGGCTGCTACTGGTGCTGTTTTAGGTGGAACCGTTGCAACTCAAACGAAGGTATTTGCAAATGAGTCAGCAGTACTTGAAAAAACTGTAGAGAAAACGGATGCTTTGGCAACAAATGATACAGTCGTTCTAGGTACGACATCTACAAGTAATTCAGCGAGTTCAACTAGTTTGTCAGCTTCTGTGAGTGAAAGTACATCAATTTCAGAATCGGTATCACAGAGTTCATCAGCAAGCGTTTCTGCAAGTACATCATCAAGTGTGTCAGGTAGTGTTTCAGCGAGTACTTCAACTAGCACTTCAATCAGCGCTTCAACGAGTGTGAGCCAATCTGCTAGTCAAACAAGTAGTTCTTCAACTTCCACTGGCGTAGCTGAGGAAAAAACAACTGCTGAAACTCCAGTAAAACAGAATGCCACAGTTCAAAGTGAAGTGAAACCTGCTCAAATTGATTCTGCAGTTTTGAAACCTGCAACCATTGAATCGAAGACTGTGAAATCAACTGCAGATGTTACCAGTCTGGTTGGTGTCACAGCTGGAGCTTTGACTTCGGTTGAAAATTCTGCTAAGCAAAATGACGAAAATCGTAAGAAGTTAACCAAGCTTTCAGCTGAAATGGGTGAATACTTAGCGAAGGCTGCTGGCTTACCAAACACTGATTCTGCAATTACTAAGGTAAATGCAGCAGTGACAGCTATTGAAAAAGCTTTGGCAAATCCAACGAGTGACTGGACAGAAGTGGTTCAAAAAGCTACCTTGGCTCGTAATTCTATTGCCAATGCTGTTTTAAGAGCGCAATCAGGTGCGCGTGATGCCCGTAATGGTCAAGCTATGTTGCGCGATGCTTCTCTTCGTGCAAGTTGGGCTCCTATTCAAAACGACAGCCGTATGACGGTTAGTCAACCGGTAGGTAGCTTTGATAAGGCGACTGGTATTGCCACGTTTACCATGAATGTTCAGGCCAATAGCGCTTTGAGCAATGTAGGCGTTAAAATAAATGTCGGTCGAGGTGGCCATGTCCAAAGTGCAACATTTAACGGCAATTCTATGGAAAAAACCTATACTCAGGGTTCTGAAATAGTGTTTAACTATAGACATGGACAAAATAGGAACTTAAGTGGTACGATTGTAGTCAAAGTTAAATATGACAACAATGTATCAACTGGTACTGCTGATATGCAGGTTCAGGTTAGCTCGGCACCTATCGGACAACATACTTCAAGTAATGCATCACAGGTGATGCACGCGAGTGTTCCGACAGGTTACAATCAATCTAGACCAACGCCACCACCTTCAGTAGAGAAATCTGGGCCAGAATATGTAATCGAACAAGCTCGGAAAGAAGTTTATAATGATGATACAATCAATGATAAGGTATCCATAAAAAGAAATGGCTCTAATATTCGTCAACACACTCTATTTCCAGGAGACCGTGTTCCGGGAGTTGAATTTAATTCAAATACTGTCGATAAGCCTAATCTTACTAAAGATGACAAACAAATTGTCCCCTTTGTGTTAAATGGGTTAAGTGGTGTAGTAGGAGGAGGGAATGCTACAGCTGAAGTAGGTAAAGTTTATACATATCGTTTTGCGGCTCAGGCTTGGAATGGGAAACAGGCTAGTGCTACTGTAGAATACATTATCAAAGGTTTTAACGAACGTCATGATGTTCAAAGTGGGAATACTGTCTTAGTTAAGGATTTAGACCATTTAACACCGCGAGAAATTGCAGAAGTATATAACAACTTTATTAATAATGAAGCCAATAAACGTGATTTACTATCTAATCAAGATCTTGTTAAAACTGGAACACAGCCAAACTTAACTTCGGACGCCAATGGCACTGTCCTAACTTATCCGGGTACGAAAGCTAAGATTGAAGTTTCAACAAATGGTACGATCACAGTGACCTATCGTGATGGAACTACAAGTACTATCAATGCTAATTTAGAGAAATATAATCCGATTGCTAAAGTCCCTAAAGTCTATACCTATATTGGTGAGCATGCTGATGACTTAGCGGATGCAAGTAATTTTATCCAACGTGCAAATGGTGAAGCCTTCCCTGCAGGAACAAGAATTACTTGGAAACAAGGTTCTGGTATTGATACATCATCGACTGGTTCTAGAACATCTATTGCCCACATCGAATATCCTAATGGTGGCAGTGAAGATGTTACTGTAGATTATGAAGTTCTGTCAACAATTAAGCCTAAAGGTCCAGTAAATGATATTCAAGGAACGCAACCTCATAATGGAACACTTTGGCATAATTATGTTGATAAAGAGGGGACGGCTGGATATCCAAGTGGTGCTAGTCAAACTTGGAGTAAAAATGGTCGAGTAGTTTCTAGCTCGCCTATCAATACGACTGAGACAGGAAGAAATACCTACAAAGTGACCTTTACTTATCCTGTAGGTCGTATGGGGGAAAATGACTCTAATAAACTAAGTCATACAGTTAATGTTATCCATGATGTCTATAAATTTGAATCAAATAATTCTTATACTTTCACACAGAATAAAACAGATGATCCAGATTATAAACAAGCTGTAGCAAATCCTAACGAAGCCGTTACAAAAGTATCGGGAAGCCCAAATCTTAACACGACAAACACTAATTACAAATGGGTTGATGGTGCTCCGTCACTTTCTAAAGTTGGAAGTTTCACTAAGTATGTTGAGGTGGAACTACCTGCAGATTCAACGGGTGTAAGAGTTAAACAAAATGTTCCAGTTACGGTTAAAGTAAATCCGCAAGCTCCTGTTATTTCGGATGAATCTACAAATGAGAAGGGTGGATTGCCAAATCGTTCTATTGTTGTGACGAATGTGACACCAGGTGCAGTGGTTACGTTGACATTAGCGGGTCATACGTTTACTAAGACTGCTAAAGGGAACGAAACAAGTATTACTTTTGAACCTGCAGATTTGAAAGCAGCTACAGATACTAATAATGGTTTACTACCTACAGGGAATGTAACGGTTAAACAAGAAAAGGTTGTTACAACTCCAACGGGAGGACAAGAAACTCTTACGTCAGAAACAACAACTAAGACGATAACTAAAGAGAATGTAGCTCCGACTGTTAATTACACTATTAAGGTTAATGGTAAAGTACCGGAAAAAGATGGCGCAGGACGTTATAAATTCTACGCGGGTGATACGATTGAGGTAACCTTTACTGGTAAAGATAACAGTGGTAAACTTGCCTCGTTGAAAATGCGTGGAAATGGCAAGGATTTAACTGATTTCTTTGAAGGTAAAGCTGAATGGGGTAATGGTAATATTTCAAATATTACAACTACAACAAGCACTGATCGTACGACCGTTACTGTGACAGCTACCGCAAATAGCAACCTTACTTATAAAGATACCAATAGATGGTCTCGTCAGGTTGAGGCGACTGATCCAAGTGGGAATGTTGCTTCTGAGAACTTTGGAATTCAGCAGGATAAATTAGTAAACTTATTCAATAAACCGGTAATTAATGTTACTGAGGTGAAGAATAAAACTAATTTAACTGAGGCTGATAAAGAAAAAGTTAGAGAAGAAATTAGAAAAGCCCATGATAAGGTGGTTACAAATGGTCGAGACCGTATTTCAAGTATTGATGTGAGCGCTAATGGTGTTGCGACAGTTTATTATAAAGATAATGCGAAGGTGACCTCTGGAACGCAGCCGTATCCACCGACTGTCTATAATCCGAATGAGACAGTTTCTGACAGAGTATATAGATCTGAGTCGGCTTCAACAAGCGCAAGCACGTCAGCAAGCACGTCAGCTTCAACAAGCGCAAGTACGTCAGCTTCAACAAGCGCAAGTACATCAGCCTCAACAAGTGCAAGCACGTCAGCTAGCACGTCGGCTTCAACGAGCGCAAGTACATCTGCAAGCACATCAGCCTCAACAAGCGCAAGTACATCAGCTTCAACGAGCGCAAGTACATCAGCAAGCACGTCAGCAAGTACGTCAGCTTCAACAAGCGCAAGCACGTCAGCTTCAACAAGTGCAAGCACGTCAGCTTCAACAAGTGCAAGCACATCAGCAAGCACATCAGCTTCAACAAGCGCAAGCACGTCAGCAAGCACATCGGCTTCAACAAGCGCAAGTACATCTGCAAGCACATCAGCCTCAACAAGCGCAAGTACGTCAGCAAGCACGTCAGCTTCAACAAGTGCAAGTACATCTGCAAGCACGTCAGCAAGCTCTTCTGTTGTAACAAGTAAGGGTCTTGCAGAAATCAGATCGCTTGATAGCTTAGATATCAATAGTATTATTGCTTCGGATTCAGTAAGTACGTCTGTATCTCAATCATTGTCTTTGTCAGCAAGTATGAGTGAATCAATGCTACATTCAACCTCAGTTAACTCAAATCCTCAAACTGTTCCAGCTAAGGCAGGTAAGCAATTGCCAAATACTGGTGAATCAGCTTCAGTTTCTTCAGCTCTTCTTGGAGCGTTGGCCGGGTTGACAGGATTAGGTTTAGTAGCGAAACGCCGTAAAAATGATAATGAAGAATAAAACGTATTGGTAGATAGTTGATAATTGGCTTATCGACTAAAAAAACTCCAAGAGTTGAAAAAACTTTTGGAGTTTTTTGGCTCTTTGTCAACTGTAGTGGGTTGATTAAAAGTTGTAATCTGTAAAGGGCGAAGTAGCCTCTCTTACTTTTGATATTAAAAATGGATAGTTATCGGCATCCTTCTTTATGAAATAGTATAAAAGTGATATAATATATAATAGGTATTTCTAAAAAATATTATTTTTAGAATAGTTAAGTATAAATAAGTTATGTTTTCAGGATAGGTAGTATAATTGGAAAATCTAATTAGTGTTGTTATACCTGTGTATAATGTTGAAAATTATCTGGAAGAATGTATTCAAAGTGTTTTAAATCAAACATATACGAATCTTGATATAGTAGTGGTTAATGATGGTTCTACAGATGGTTCAGCGGAAATATGTGATAGATTTGCTGAACTGGATAGTCGAATTCGTGTTTTTCATACTGAAAACCGTGGAGCAGCTCAGGCTAAAAACCTAGGTGTTTTGCAATCATTGGGTGAATATGTTCTGTTTGTTGATTCAGATGATATTGCTGAAAGTAGAATGATAGATACTTTGCACAGACAAGTGGAAGAAACTAGGGCAGATATTGTAATCGGAAATTATTTCATATATGACGAGAATGTGATCTATAGAAGTTCGAGATTAAAAAATATGATTTACACTATCTAAAATTTTTTACAATAAATTGAGATAATTGGCAGAGTTTAACGTATTATTGTAGTTATTCAAGTGGGAATAAAATCTATAGGGTGATTATATGTATAAAAAGGTCATTGTTCTTGCAGCTAATCAAAGTTATGTGAGCTATTTGGAAACAACGCTTAAATCTATATGTAATCATATGAAGCAAATTAAATTTTATATTTTTAATGAAGATATTCCAACTGACCGGTTTCAGTTAGTGGCGAATCATCTTGAAAAAATCGATTCAGAAATTGTAAATGTTAGATGTTCTTCGGATATGTTTCAAGATTACAGACTTCCAACAGAACATTTAAATTATGCTTCTTATTTTCGTTATTTAATTCCTAATCATGTAGTAGAAGACAAGGTTTTATATTTGGATAGTGATATGATTGTGACACAGGATTTATCAGACTTATTTTACACAGATATGCAAGGTTATCCTATTGCTGCAGTTGAAGATTTGCCAACAACGTCAGATAGATTTAATTCAGGATTATTATTAATCGACAACAAAAATGGAGAGAGGAAGATGTTGTTACACAGTTATTTGATTTGACTGCTCAACATCATCATGATGTCTATAGGGACCAAGGGATCTTGAGTCTCGTTTTTCAGAATAATTGGTATCATCTTCCTTTAACCTATAACCTTCAGGTAGGTTCAGATAGCCAACAGTTTTTACTTGGAGATATGGCGTGGTATGAACTTTTTAAAGGAAAACCAGCTGTTATTCATTATACTACTGCTTTCAAACCATGGCATCAGCATCATTTTAATAGATTCAGAGAAGAATGGTGGTTTTACTATGGACTATCGTGGGAAGATTTATTACTTAGAAAATATCCTTCATAAGAAGGGTGGAGTGCTCTTATTTCAAAGCCTCCTTATCAAACAGCCATTTATACTAATTCTGTGGATTTACATGAGGCAGAGAGTCTGATTAAGGCTTTACCTCAAGTAACTTTTAATATTTTAGCTCATTGTTACTTTGCTCCAGATATAATAAAGTTAGAAGAATACAGAAATGTGACCCTTTATCCTAGCTTTGATCCTTTAATGCATGAAAAAGTTTTCAGTCAGCTAGATTTTTATCTAGATATTAACTATGAAGGTGAGATTTATAATATTATCCAAAAAGTAGTAGATAAGGGGATTCCTTTCTATTCTTTCCAAGCAACAAATCATGCGCCAGAAATTTCTCACTATGTTTTTGAAAATAAAGATGTTCAAGGTATGATTAAGCATATTGAAAGTTATTTACTGACTTTGGAAAAATAATAGAAAATATTGAGTCAATTTTAAAATATTTTAGTATTGATAATTGAGAAGGTGAAGGATGTTTTTTGTTACAACAAAGGAAAACCAAAAAATAAAAAAGTTGAAGAATTTATATCGAGAATTAGGTTTTACAATTAAAATTATGTATATAAATTGTTTCGATAACTTTGATTGTTTGACTGACGGAGAATTCTGTCCTTTTACGTACTTTGTTAATAAAGAGAAAGGCCAACCTCTTTTTCTTAATCAACTTTCAATCCCTTCTTATTGGGAAATTACGACAGATGGTTATGAAGGTTTTGTCTATGATAGAGGAATAAAAAAGGCTACTATATTATTCCAGCAACCAATATCTGAACGGTGGATTTCTAAAGTTTGCTGGCTTAATGATTTAGGAGAAGTTACGTATGTAGATTATTATGGAATGAATGGATGGAGATTTTGTCGGGAATTGGTAGATGATGAAGGTGTAGTTCCCTTACGTACAATCTATAATGATAATGGCGATGAAGTGATAGTAGAATGGACACAGCAAAACAAGATATCTTGTGTTACTCCAGAAAATAAACCAAGTATTTATCTAAGCCATACGATGTTTGTGAAACAAATATTAACAATTTTATCAGAGCGAGAAAATATTTGTATCATGGATGAAGAAATCCTTGAACTTATTTCTTCAAATAGAAAATATGATATTTATTATTGGGCAAGTAATTTAGAAGAGGCAAATAGGGTAAAAGATAAAGTGAATAACGTTATTCTAAATATGCCCAAACTGGAACAGAAATCTCCATATAATCATTTATATGGATGTACTACAGTAAGAGTGTTAGATGAAAGACCGCAGGCGGTTATTATGACAAATTCAGAGTGGATAGAAGGCCTAGAAGAATTATTGATTAATTTTCCAGAAATTGATTTTCATGTTGGCGCTGTAACTGAAATGGGAAGTAGAATTACAAATCTATCCATTTATTCGAATCTATATATTTACCCAGGTATTAGTTATTGTTTTTTCCAAGAAATATTAGATAAAAGTGTATTTTATTTAGATATTCAATATGATAATGAAATTTTTGAGTCCTCATCATGTGCAGTAGAAAAAGGAGTTTTGCTTATTACATTGAAAAATCTAACTCACTTTGAAGAATATAAAAAACTTGAAACATGCTATGGAACAGTAGATATCCTTGTGAAAAATTTACGTCAAATTTTAAATAATCCAGAAAGTTACGCTCAATTAGTTTTAAATCAATCTAAAATTTTAGGGGTTTCCAGTGTGGAGGATTACTTCAAAGTATTTGACGAATGGGAGGAAAAACGTGACTGTTTATAATTTCAATTTGTTATTAGGACTCGAACCAAACGGAGTAGATGTGGCGCAAGCTCATCGGCTTAGATTATTTCGTCAATTGGGAGTAGAGACACGTTTTATTTTCACCAACTGGCCGAATAGTGACCAATTAGATTATTTTTTATCAAAAGGATATCAATATAATGAACTTCTTTTTGCCCAACTAATTTTTACAGATCATATTATCACAGTTCCTATGCTCTCTTCAGTTGAAATGATGAAAATTTTAGGATTGGATAAATCCCAAAAAATCGAAGGTTGTCAAGAAGGTGAATCGTATCAATTAAATAATGGAGAGATAGTTGTTTTTCAATTTAGTAAATATTATTCAGATAAGGTTCAATATGTAGACTATTTTTCAGGAGGATATTTATTAAAAAGGGAAACATATTCTACATGTAAATTAGTATCTGAGTATTTTGTATTGAATTATCAAAATAACCAAGTTTTAGCCGAAGTAGGGAGACGCGTTTATCATAATCAAGATGGAAGTATTGCTATAGAGGAGAATCTTCTAAAGAAGAAACGTTATTATGTATTAAAAGATAGTAGAATAGTAACACATGAAGAGTTTATGGAAGTTTTTGTAAATAATCTTCATTTAAAAGATAGTGATATTGTCATTTTGGATAGAGCTTCGAGTGTAGATTTTGCTCGCCCATTATTGGAACAAACCTCAGGTGCAAAATTAGGGCTAGTATTTCATTCGGAGCATGCTTTTGGAGAACATCCCTTTAGTTATGAATATTACTACCCTGTAAAATATGTTAATTGCTTCGATTTCATGATTACATCTACAAAGTTACAGGCCGAAGTTTTGAGAAATTCCTTCAAACAAGTAGGGAAACAAGCTCCCACAATTTATGTAATTCCAGTTGGGAGTTTGGAGTCTTTAAAATATACGGATCAAGTGAGGAAATCTAATAGACTTATGACTGCTTCACGATTGACATACTCAAAACGGATAGACTTGGCTATTAGAGCAGTAGTTTTTGCGTATCAAAAAGGTTTAGATATTGATTTTTCTATCTTTGGTCAAGGGACAGAATATAATAAGTTAAAAGAACTTATTAATGAACTATCGGCTGATGACTATATTCATTTGAAAGGATATAAGGAATTGGATGACGAATATCTTCAATATAGTACTTATTTAACTACTTCCTTAACTGAAACTTTTGGATTGACTTTAATGGAAGCTGTAGGTTCAGGATTAGCTATAATTGGATTTGATATTCGATATGGGAATTCTACGTTTATAAAAAATAAAGAAAATGGATATCTGATTCCTTTTGATGGCAGAAATGAACAAGAATTGATTGAGAACATGGCTCAAGTGTTAGTTGAATTATCTTCTCAAGACATGATGAATTATCATTTAAGCTCTTATCAGTTGGCACGTGAGTACTTAGAAGAAAATATATTAGAGTTATGGAAAACTTTTTTTAGAGAACAATTATAAAGAGTAACTAATAATTTGATACATGGGATAGTGAGTCTGCAGGCATAGAAAAGATACAACCAATAAAAACCAATTGGAAAAAATAGTAGTCTCTTCGCAATCTCCACAGTCAATGATAGAAGCAATCAAAGAATTAAAGAAAGACAAAATGAACATGAAAGCAATCGTACTAGGTGCCAATTATCAATATGCTGATCAGGTTGTGACGACAATTAAGTCAATCTGTTCTCATAATAGACAAATTCGTTTTTATTTAATTAACAGCGACTTTCCCACGGAATGGTTTTACAATCTCAATCGTAAGTTAAAGAAACTAGACTGTGAAATCGTCAATGCTCGTGTCAATAGTTCCCATATCAGTCAATACAAGACCAATATTCACTATGCAACTTTCCTACGTTACTTTATTTCAGATTTTGTTGAAGAGGAAAAAGTGCTCTATCTAGATTGTGATTTGGTTGTTACTCAAGATTTAAATCCGTTATTTGAAATTGACTTAGGTGGCTATCCTTTGGCTGCTGTAAAAGACCTTGGAGCACAGATTTATTTTAATGAACATTCCTTTAATGCTGGGGTCTTGCTTATCAATAATCAACTTTGGAAACAAGAAGAAGTTCGCAAACAATTGATTGAGATGACTAATGAGTTACATGATAAGGTTGCTCAGGATGATCAAAGCATTTTGAATCTCTTATTTAAAGACCGCTGGTTGGCTTTAGATTTTAAATATAACTGCATTACCTTGCACACTCATTTCTCAGATTATCGACCAGAGCTAGGGACTTATCCACCGATTATCCATTACCTGACAGAGAGAAAGCCGTGGGGACTTTACGAACGTTCCATTTATCGAGATGTTTGGTGGTATTATAATCATCGAGAGTGGTCTGATATGGGACCGGTAACTTCTTGCTTAACAGAAAGTCAGGTGAGTGAATATACAGGTGTTCAGCACTCTGCCCTAGTTTATACATTCTCAAGTGACTTGAGAAATATGACCTATCTGATTGAAAATTTACCAGCAGTCAAATTTTATATTGCGGCTCCGGTTATGGTAGCAGATAGTATTACAGCTTTGCTGGCTTATCCCAATGTTTCAGTTTTATCAGATATCGCTGGTCAACCGCCTTTGATTGATTGTTTAGTGGAACGATGTGATGTATTACTGGATATTAATGCCGATATGGAAGTTGATGGTATTATTGAACGTTTTAATCTAGCAGGAAAACCAGTATTTGCATTTGACAGTGTTGTTCACGGTGAACAAGGACAATTTCTTTATAATCAAGAGCATCCAGAAGAATTAGTGGCTGATCTTGAAGTTTATTGTCAAACAGGGGTGCTACCAGGAAAAAAGCTTCAATCGTGTCCTAAAGTGATGGATATTCAACAGAGTCTAGATTATATACTAGATAATCATTCATCTGTCATTCGTTATGGTGATGGAGAGATGGATATTATGATGGGACACGGAATTCCTTATCAAGATTATGACGATAATTTAGCGAAACAACTTAGAAGTATGATTCAAATAGAAAGTACGCCAGAATTATTGATTTGTCTTTCAGATGTTTTTGAAGGATTAGAACGATACAATCGAGAAGCAGTTGATTTTTGGACAGGTCATTTAGAGCAGTATAAAGAAGCTTATCGTAGTCTTTGTACAGCAGATTTTTATGGTTCGACGTTTATTTCTCGTCCTTATATGGACCTTAAAGACAAATCTGTTTCAGAAGCACACTTTGAAAAATTACAAAAACTATGGGCTCAAAGAGATATTCTAATCGTTGAGGGAGAAAATTCTCGTTCAGGTGTTGGAAACGATCTTTTTGACAATGCTCGTTCTGTTCAACGGATTATTTGCCCCTCTAAGAATGCCTATAGTAAAGTAGGCTTGATTCAAGAAGCGATTGAGAAGAATTCGGAAGGTAGGTTGGTATTCTTAATGCTTGGTCCGACAGCTAAAGTTTTAGCTTATCATTTAAGTCAAAAAGGTATTCAAGCCATTGATTTAGGCCATATTGATTCCGAATATGAATGGTTTAAGATGGGAGCAACATCAAAAGTGAAATTGTCACATAAACATACCGCTGAACATAATTTTGATCAAGAAATTCAACTGCTTGATGATGAAGTTTATAGTGCACAAGTTATTGTAAGGATTTAAACAAGAAAATGAAAATTAACATTACAAATATTTATGGCATGTCTGGCCAGAGTACGGCTCTTATTGCTCAAAATGAAACCGTTAAAATTGCAAGAAATTTAGACTTTCATGAACTTGGTTTCTATTTTTACAATATCTATAGTGATAGTCCAGGTGAATTGAACAGCCGGTTAGACGGAGTTTTGGCTAAACTAGGTTATGGCGATGTAGTTGTCTATCAATCTCCAACATGGAATGGCAGAGAATATGATCAAGCTTTTATTAAGAAATGTAAGATTTTAAATACTAAACTTATTACGTTTATCCATGATGTTCCTCCAATTATGTTTCCATCTAATTACTATTTGATGCCTGAGTATATTGAGATGTACAATCAATCTGATTTGGTTATTGTTCCATCAGAGCAGATGAAAGAAAGGTTAATTCAAGAAGGGTTAACTGTTAAAAAAATCATTATTCAAGGTATGTGGGACCATGTTCATAATTATCCTTTAAAACAGCCTCAATGTGAAAAAAAATTATTTTTTGCAGGTAGTGTTGAACGATTTGAACATTTAATTAACTGGAACTATCCAACCCTACTTGAAATCTTTTCAGAATCAAACCAAGAAAGTAACAGTAAGAATATTTCATTTAGAGGATGGAAAACAGACCCAGAATTATTGTTCGCCTTATCAGAAGGTGGTTTTGGATTAGTATGGGGAACAAGTGAAGATCCTGCTGATGAGGCGGATTATTATCATCTGAATATCTCACATAAGGTGAGTACCTATCTAGCTGCAGGAATTCCAGTAGTAGTACCTTCTTATCTATCTAATGCTAGCTATATTAAAGAAAAAGGTCTTGGTTATGTCGTAGATAACTTGGAAGAAGCTAGCCGTCTTGTAGCGGAAACATCTGCACCAGATTACCAAGATATGGTGGATAATGTATCCAAGGTCAGCTATGCCTTGAAAGAAGGATATTTTACCAAAAAATTATTGATTGATGCAGTTATGCAGGTTTTGGATGTGTAGATCTTTTTGATAAATCTTATATGTTAGGCGACAGGGTATAACAACTGAATCTAACTGATAAAATGTTTACGCATTTAAATTTACATAATCATTGATTTGATAAATAGGAGAAAAACTTGAAGAAGAAAATATCATCAGTCGTTGTAAAACGTGTTTTATGGACGATTTGCTTTTTATTTATTTATGTTTTGGGTAGCCGATTAAGTTTACCTTTCGTAAATGTAAATGATAGAAAATTTTTAGGTGGAAGTGCCGCTTTCTTGGCATTCTCCACAGCTATAACAGGTGGAAATCTTCGGAGTCTCTCGCTATTTTCAGTTGGCTTGTCCCCATGGATGTCTTCTATGATTTTATGGCAGATGTTTAGTATGTCTAAAAGGTTAGGTTTGAGTAATTTACCGATAGAAGTCCAAGACCGTAGAAAGATGATTTTGACTTTTGTCATCGGATTAATACAGGCATTAGCAATTACCTTGAATCTACCACTTCAATCTGATGTAAACTATATCTTGGCTTTGGTCATGAATATTCTGATTTTGGTTTCGGGAACCTTTTTCCTAGTTTGGCTTTCAGATTTGAACTCTCTATTTGGAGTAGGGGGCTCTTTAGTCATCTTGATGTCCAGCATGGTAGCTAGTATGCCTCAAAATATCATAGATAGCATAGAAGATTTACATATTAGTTATTCCTTTATATTACTATTGTTGCTCTTTTCCCTCCTTTTTTTGTATATTGCTGTCGTGGTTCAAAGAGCACGCTATCGTATCTTAGTGAACAAGATTATGATTCACAATCGCTTTAAGCGTTATTCATATTTTGATATTCTTCTGAATCCAGCTGGTGGTATGCCGTTTATGTATGCAATGTCTTTGGTTTCCATTCCTCAGTATTTTCTGATGCTACTCCAAGTTCTTTTCCCAAGTGTTGTTTGGATAAGTGACTGGATAAAGTATTTTTCAATCGGTCAGCCCATTTGGGTTTATACCTACCTTGTCGTTTTATTTGTGCTAGGTATTGCCTTTGCCTTTGTAAATATGAATGGTGAAGAGATTTCTGACAAAATGATGAAATCAGGCGAATATATCTATAACGTATATCCGGGAGAGTCAACAAGCAAGTATATCAATAAATTGATTTTTCGCTTTGCACTAATTGGTTCTACTTATATCATTCTGATGGCTGGTTTACCAATGCTGATAGTGTTATATGATATGCGTTATATGCAATTGAGTATGCTACCGGGGCTCTTTTTAATTTTCAATGGGATGGTATTTAATATTAGAGAAGAGATTCAGGCTTTGACATTGAATGATAATTATAGTCCGCTCTTGAAAAGTAATTCAAAGTTGTAAGGAGATTACATGTATTATTTCATCCCTTTTTTGGAAAGTAACAATCAATCATGGAAGGCTACGATTGTGCCCTGGTATAGCACACCATATCGTTTGGAATTTGATGATGTCCTACATCAAATTCGTATTTTTAAACGTCAAGATATAGCGTCGAAGATGTTGTGGTTGACCTACCATCCGCACTTGCGTTATCTCTTGCATCGTCAAGACTTATTGGAAACAGATGTTTTTTCTGTATTTGATGCAATTCAGGATATTGAAAAAGAGGAAATGTATCCTTTACAATTGAAAGATTTAGCATGGGATGAAGATTGTGATTTTATCTATACTCCCTTTTTGGTTGTTGTAAAGCAAAAGGGCTGTCTTTATGCTCATATTGAATATGGCTCTGAAGGATTTATCAGTTATATAACATATTTCAAGAATGAGCAAGTCGATTTCATTTGTTATTTTGATGATCGTGGATTTTTATCTAGTATTGAAGAATATCAGGAAGAAAGGCCCGTTAATCGTTATTATTACAATGCAAAAGGTCAGTGGCAGATAAAAGAAAGTCTAGAGGGAGCAACACCAGCTGTGGAAGTCAATCCAGAGGCTGCTCATCGTTTTGAGAAACAATCGTATGAAAATATAGACCAAGTTATTTGGGAATTCTTAAATAAATTCTTAAATAAAGATTACCATATAGGGGACTCGTTTGTTTTAGCAGCTCAAACTCAGTTTGAAAATCAGTTACTAAATCACCTACCCAAAGAAGCACCCAAAATACTGAGCTTTTTCATTGAACGAAATAGAGAAGATGATATCTACGAGCATTATCAAGCAATTGATCAGTCTAGACTTGTAATCAGTGACAGAATGGATTTTTTGGAGCGAGTGAAGCAAACTTATCCTCAATTTGCTTATAAAATGCATCATCTACCTTCATTTGATACGCGATTAAAATTAGGGGTCAGTCAACGTTTAAAAGAATCAAAAATTTATGTTCAGATAGACTTGCAAATTCAGCAAAATCTAGAAGGCTTGTATCAAATATTAGATTTCGTAGCCAAGAATCCATTGACTGAAGTTGTCTTCTCGGTTTTTAATGCTGAAGGATATCAAATTGAAGAACTACAGCAGCAAATTATTTCTTTGATTTCAGAACGTTTCATCCCTCAAGCCTTTCTAAAGGACTATGTAGTAACAGGGGCTGAAAATAGATTGGAAGAAAATACGACGGAAGATTATCGTTTTCAAATCATCAATTTAAATGATGAGATGGGTTTGATTAGGGAGTTGGAGTACACTCGATTGATTGTTGATTTAAATCCAGTTCCTAGTATTTATACTCAGATTGCGGGTATAAGTGCTGGAATCCCTCAAATTAATATAGCAGAATCAGAGTATGTAAGTCATTTACAAAATGGTTATATTTTGTCTGATTTATCAGAATTTAGTAAAGCAGGACACTATTATTTAGATACCTTGGATAACTGGAATCGTGCACTGATTTATTCGATTGATAAGATCAAGCAAAATACAGGTAATCAATTTGTAGCAAAATGGGAAAAATGGTTAGAGGAGGCACAGGGTGAGCAATAAATTACAGATTTTGCAAATAGGTACTCAGAACTGGAGCCATTATTATGAAATTCCTGAAAATATGGAATGGCATTTCTTCTATCCAGGATCATCCATTGCTATAAAGAAGGTTATGAAAATGGGAGGTTTGAAAACTTTTTCAGGTGTTGTGATTGAAGACGCAGCCCATCTTTCAGACTTGCTTCCTTTACTAAAAAATCTGACTCCTTATACTATTTTTTATTCAGATACAGTTTGTCCCCAATCTCGACTTGTTCAAGATTTTTTAAAAAAGACCTGTGCTCAAAAGACGGATTTCTCAAATCCTCAAGAATTACTGCGCCTCTTATCGAAAGCTTTATTTAGAGGGCAGTATGGAGACAAATTATCACCCATTGATATGGTGGTGAATCCTGCCTTTACAGGGAGAGTTCGTTACAATGGGTATGAAAATCTAGAACTGCTAGGGAAATATGGTGAAGATTTTCGTCCTTTAATTAGTTGGAAATATAATATTCGAGCAAGTGAGTTCAATCCGATTGAATTATGGTTAGAATTTGAGAATGATTGGACTTGCGAAATTCGTCTAGTTGTTCGAAATATTCAAGATGGGTCGACATCAGATTTTGTGAAAGAACGTATTTTTACGGTTGAAGATATGAAATCAGCCATTGTCCTAGATGATGATTTTTCATCTTTTATCAGTGTTTCTTTGGAAGCTAAAGGAGCAGGATTTTTAAAAATTGGAGCACTTCATCAACGCTTGACTCGTTATCAATTTGGTAAGTTTGTTTTGGGAGGAGGTATTATCCATAATGAAAAAAGGGAGGAAATCAATTATTTCTTCTATCCAGGTGATTTTAAGCCCCCTCTAAATATCTACTTTTCTGGTTATCGTCGAGCAGAGGGATTTGAAGGCTTCGGTTTGATGAGATCATTTGGAGCTCCGTTTATTCTTTTTCAGGATCCTCGAATAGATGGAGGAGCTTTTTACCTAGGTGATGAGAGTCTTGAACTCGGGATTCGTAATATTATTCAAGAGTATCTTGATTTATTAGGATTTACTAACAAGGAATTGATTCTTTCAGGTATATCGATGGGAACCTTTGGATCTATGTATTATAGTTCTTTCTTTGAGCCTAGAGCTGTGATTGTTTCAAAACCCTTGACAAATCTTGGTTTGATAGCAGAGAGGGGGAGGCTAGAGGCTCCAGGTATTTTCCCAACGGCTTTTGACATCTTAAGACACCATTCCAAAGGAAATGCTGATTTAGCTGCTATGAGAGCCCTGGATGAACGCTTTTGGATACCGTTTAAAAAGGCAGATTTTAGTCAAACGATCTTTGGTCTCTCTTATATGAAAGAGGAAGATTACGATCCACGCGCTTATGATGAGCTAGTCGAAGCACTCTATGATACGGGTGCCCGTATTATGGCTAAGGGTACATCGGGCCGACATAATGATGATAATGATACCACTATAAGTTGGTTCACTAATTTTTATAAGATGATCTTGGAGCAGGATTTTGGGAGAAAATTTTAATGGTTATCAAACGAAATAAAGATATCTATTGGGGAGAATTAAAAGGTTCTAGTTTAGGGAATCTAAGGGAAAATAGTTTTCTATACGGCTCAATTGTGATTTATCACTCACGTGATCATGTTTATTTTGAAAACAAAATGGTTAATTCTGGAACCATGATACATGAGTGGGTTTCAAGCTTTAACTTTCAGGGAAACCGTTTAACTCCGACTTTACCTCTCTTAAAGAAAGGATATCGATACCGTTTAACCAGTAGGATGACAGTACAGCCTCAAAACGGCTTATATTTTAAATTGATTTTTCTGGATCGATATGATAAGCAGGTTGCACAAGTAATAGAAAAAAAGTTTGATTTTACTTTTACTTATCCTGAAGAGGCATACCACTATAAAGTTCAACTTTTAAGCGCTGGCTTCCAATCGGTTGACTTTTATTCATTTTCAATAGAAGAGGATTATTCTAATCAAGATGTGGAATAATAATAGACAATTGAGCAAGGTTAAAAAAATCTTGCATCAAATTAATCGAAAAAAGGAAGAAATGGCCTTGCTAACAGATAGCGAATTGGCAGGGAAAACTCTAGAGTTTAAGGAGAGATTGAATTCCGGGGAAACTCTAGATGATATTTTAGTCGAGGCCTATGCTGTTGTTCGAGAAGCCGATAAACGAGTATTGGGTAAGTTTCCTTATGATGTTCAGGTAATGGGAGGTATTGTTATTCATCAAGGCAATGTAGCTGAGATGAATACGGGTGAGGGTAAGACCCTGACCGCAACATTACCAGTTTATTTAAACGCCTTATCTGGTGATGGGGTGATGGTGGTTACTACTAATGACTACCTTGCGAAACGAGATGCAGAGGAAATGGGTCAAGTGTATGAATTTTTAGGTTTGACCATTCGTGTTCCCTTTTCGGAAGATGATGAAGAATTAACTCCAGCGGATAAACAGGAAATATACAGTGCAGATATTGTCTACACTACCAATAGTGGTTTAGGATTTGATTATTTGATTGATAATCTGGCTTCTAGTGCAGATACGAAATATATGCCGGAATTTAATTTTGTCATTATAGACGAAGTAGATTCGGTTCTATTAGATAGTGCCCAGACCCCACTTGTCATTTCAGGTGCACCAAGAGTACAGTCGAATCTCTATGGTATCGTAGATACCTTAGTTACGACTCTAGTGGAGGGTGAAGATTATATTTTTAAGGAAGAAAAGAAGGAAGTTTGGCTCACAAATAAAGGAGCTAGAACAGCAGAGGCTTTTTTAGGCATTCGTCATCTGTATGCTGAAGAAAATGGAGTTCTTGCACGCCACTTAACTTTTGCTCTACGCGCTCATACTTTATTTAAGAGAGATAAGGACTATATTATTCGTAAGGGTGAGAAAGATGAAGAACTGGTTTTAGTGGATCAAAGTACAGGCCGTTTATTAGAAATGACAAAGCTTCAGGGAGGTTTGCATCAGGCTATTGAAGCAAAGGAGCAGGTTCCTCTATCTGAAGAAACGAGGGCAATGGCTTCTATAACATATCAAAGTTTATTTAAGAAATTTAAAAAGATTTCTGGTATGACTGGTACAGGAAAAGTTGCAGAGAAGGAATTTTTAGAAACCTATGGTATGTCAGTTGTGAAAATTCCAACTAACCGAAAGAACCAGCGAATTGATTATCCAGATAATCTCTATGTTACATTACCTGAAAAAGTTTATGCATCGCTTAATGAGATTAAGTATTACCATGAAAAAGGAAATCCTTTATTAATTTTTGTGGGTTCAGTTGAGATGTCGGAACTTTATTCTTCCCTCTTATTGAGAGAAGGAATTGCTCATAATGTTTTGAACGCTCATAATGTAGCGCGTGAGGCGCAGATGATTGCTGAATCGGGGCGTATGGGGGCTGTGACAGTTGCGACTTCAATGGCTGGTCGAGGCACAGATATTAAACTTGGACCTGGAGTTGCGGAGCTTGGTGGCTTGGTGGTTATTGGTACGGAACGTATGGAAAGTAAGCGAATTGACTTACAGATTCGAGGGCGTTCTGGCCGCCAAGGTGATCCAGGTTTATCAAAATTTTTTGTATCCTTAGAGGATGAAGTTATTAAGAAGTTTGGTCCTTCTTGGGTACATAAGATGTACAAGGATTATAAGGTCAATCAGCAAATCACACCTGATGTGTTAAGAGGGAGACGCTATCGTAATCTGGTAGAAAAAGCTCAAGAAGCCAGTGATAGTGCTGCGAGAACAGCAAGAAGACAAACCTTGGAATATGCGGAGAGTATGAATATTCAACGTGAGATGATCTACAGTGAGAGAAATCGATTAATTGATGGAACAGTAGACTTGGGTGGTTTTGTAACAGATGTGTTAGATGAGTTTATTCAAAATAGCTTAGAGGAAGAACAATTTGAGAGTCGAGAAGATTTGAATCACTTTATTGTTAAAAATATTAGTTTTCTCTTTTCTGCAATTCCTCTAGAATTTGATATAAAGGATAAGAAGGCCATTAAACATGTTCTAGAAGCTACAATACAAAAAAGTTTAGACGCAAAGCGCACGTTTTTGGAAACACATGATCTCTTTCTCCATTTTCAACGCTTAGCTTTGCTAAAGGCTATTGATGATAACTGGGTGGAGCAAGTAGACTATCTTCAACAATTGACCTTTGCTATTGGTGGACAATCTGCTGCTCAAAAAAATCCTATTATTGAGTATTATCAAGAAGCTTATCAAGGTTTTGAAGAAATGAAAAAGCAAGTTAAAAGGGATATGGTGCGCAATCTCTTAATTAGTCGAGTAGACATTTCTCCAAAAGGTGAAATTGTGACTCATTTTCCATAAGAGGAGAAAATATGACAATTTACAATATAAATTTAGGAATTGGTTGGGCCAGTAGCGGTGTAGAATATGCTCAAGCCTATCGTGCCGGTATTTTTCGAAGTTTGAATTTACCCTCTAAATTTATCTTTACAGATATGATTCTAGCTGATAATATTCAGCATCTGACAGCCAATATAGGTTTTGATGATGAGCAAGTGATTTGGCTTTATAATCATTTTACAGATATCAAGATTGCACCGACTAGTGTGACAGTGGCAGATGTATTAGGTACTTTTGACGGTGTTGAAAGTCATCGAGAAAAGAATGGCAAGATTTTGCGTATCTTCTTTTCTGACCAAGATAAGTTTGTCACCTGTTATTTGGTGGATGAGAACAAGGACTTGGTCCAACATGCTGAGTATGTCTTTAAAGGGAACCTGATTCGTAAGGATTACTTTTCTTATACGCGTTATTGTAGCGAATACTTTGCTCCCAAGGACAATGTTGCAGTCCTATACCAAAGAACCTTCTACAATGAAGACGGGACTCCAGCCTATGATATCTTGATGAATCAAGGGAAAGAAGAAGTTTATCGTTTCAAGGATAAGATTTTCTATGGTAAGCCAGCTTTCATGCGAGCCTTTATGAAATCCTTGAATTTGAACAAGTCTGATTTGGTCATTCTTGATAGAGAGACAGGCATTGGACAGGTTGTTTTTGAGGAAGCACAAGCAGCGTATTTAGCGGTAGTTGTTCATGCGGAGCATTATAGTGAAAATGCTACAAATGAGGATTACATCCTCTGGAACAACTATTATGATTATCAGTTTACCAATGCGGATAAGGTTGACTTCTTTATCGTATCAACTGATAGACAAAAGGAAGTGTTGCAAGAGCAATTTGCCAAATACACCCAGCACCAACCAAAGGTTATTACCATTCCTGTAGGAAGTATTGATTCCTTGACCGAGTCAAGTCAAGGACGTAAGCCTTTTTCATTGATTACTGCTTCACGTCTGGCCAAAGAAAAACACATCGACTGGTTGGTCAAGGCAGTCATTGAGGCTCGTAAGGAAATTCCTGAATTAACCTTTGATATCTATGGTAGCGGTGGAGAGGATTCTCTTCTTCGAGATATTATTGCAACTCATCAGGCTGAGGATTATATCCAACTAAAGGGACATGCAGAACTTTCGCAGATTTATAGCCAGTATGAGGTCTACTTGACGGCATCTACCAGCGAAGGATTTGGTCTGACCCTGATGGAAGCAATTGCTTCAGGCCTCCCTCTTATCGGTTTTGATGTGCCTTATGGCAATCAGACTTTTATAGAGGATGGGAAAAATGGTTATTTGATTCCAAGTTCATCTGACCATGTGGAAGATCAAATCAAGCAAGCTTATGCGACTAAGATTTGTCAATTGTATCAAGAACATCGTTTGGAGGCTATGCGTACCCATTCTTACCAGATTGCAGAAGGCTTCTTAACCGAAGAAATTTTAGAAAAGTGGAAGAAAACAGTAGAGGAGGTGCTCCATGATTGAACTTTATGATCGTTATAGTCAGGAAAGTCGAGATTTACATGAAAGTCTAGTCGCTACTGGTCTTTCTCAACTTGGAGTGGTCATCTATGCAGATGGTTTTCTGCCTGATGGTCTGGTTTCTCCTTTTACCTATTATCTAGGCTATGAAAAGGGAAAACCTCTCTATTTCAACCAAGTCCCTGTTCCAGCTTTTTGGGAAATTTCAGGCAATAATCAGTCTGCTCGTATTGAAGATATGACGCAGGAGAGAGCTCTTATTCATTATGCTGATGGAATGCAGGCTCGCTTGGTAAAACAGGTAGATTGGAAAGACCTGGAAGGTAGAGTCCGTCAGGTTGACCATTACAATCGCTTCGGAGCTTGCTTTGCTACAACAACCTTTAGCGCAGATAGCGAGCCAATTATGACAGTTTACCAAAATGGCAATGGTCAGGAAGTTTTACTTGAAAACCATGTGACGGGTGATATATTATTGACCTTACCTGGTCAGTCCATGCGTTACTTTGCAAATAAGGTTGAATTTATCACCTTCTTTTTGCAAGATTTGGAAATCGATACCAGTCAGCTTATTTTTAATACTCTAGCGACACCTTTCTTAGTTTCCTTCCATCATCCAGATAAGTCTGGATCAGATGTTTTGGTTTGGCAGGAACCTCTCTATGACACCATTCCAGGCAATATGCAGTTGATTTTGGAAAGCGCTGATGTGCGTACTAAGAAGATTATCATTCCAAACAAAGCGACTTATGAGCGTGCTTTAGAGTTGACCGATGAGAAATACCATGATCAGTTTGTGCACTTGGGTTACCATTATCAGTTTAAACGGGATAATTTCCTAAGACGAGACGCCTTAATCTTGACTAATTCAGATCAGATTGAGCAAGTGGAAGCAATCGTAGAAGCCTTGCCTGATGTCACTTTCCGCATCGCGGCGGTAACAGAGATGTCTTCTAAGCTCTTAGACATGCTTCGCTATCCTAATGTGGTCCTTTACCAGAATGCTAGTCCACAGAAGATTCAGGAGCTGTATCAACTGTCGGATATTTATTTAGATATCAATCACAGCAATGAGTTGTTGCAGGCGGTGCGTCAGGCCTTTGAGCACAATCTCTTGATTCTTGGATTTAACCAAACGGTACACAATAGACTCTATATCGCTCCGGCTCATCTATTTGAAAGTAGTGAGGTTGCTGCTTTGGTTGAGACCATTAAATTGGCTCTTTCAGATGTTGATCAAATGCGTCAGGCACTTGGCAAACAAGGCCAACATGCCAACTATGTTGACTTGGTACGATATCAGGAAACCATGCAAACTGTTTTAGGAGGCTAACATGTCAGACGAAGACTTATTTTACAAAGACGTTGAAGGTCGCATGGAAGAGTTGAAACAAAAACCTATCAAAAAGGAAAAAGAAACCCGAGGGGAAAAGATTAGTAAAACTTTTTCACTCATCTTGGGTTTAATGATTCTGGTTGGTTTACTCTTTACTTTGCTAGGGATTTTGAGGTAGGCCTATGACTGATATTCTGATTGTTTTAGCTATTGTCCTCTCTCTTGCTTTGATTGTATTGGTGACCATACAACCCCGTCAAAATCAACTATTTTCCATGGATGCGACCAGTAATATTGGTAAACCAAGCTACTGGCAGAGCAATACCTTGGTCAAGGTTCTTACTTTATTGGTGAGTTTGGCCTTATTCGTTTTACTATTAACCTTTATGGTAATAACTTACAAATAAAAGAAAACTTCAGATATTCACCTTTTGTGATTGGTCTGAAGTTTTATTTTTTACACTCAATGAAAATCAAAGAGCAAATTAGGAAGTTAGCCGAAGGCTGCTCAAAACACCGTTTTGAGGTTGTGGATAGAACTGACGAAGTCAGTAACATATATACGGCAAGGTGAAGCTGACGTAGTTTGAAGAGATTTTCGAAGAGTATTACTGTCCATATTTTTGGTAAAAATTAACTTTTACTTGGATGAAGGTTTTGGCTTCACGTAGGAGTTGTAGGAGCGTGGCACGGGTTTCAAATTCTTCTCTTGTCTTGGGCAAACTGCGATTACGGAAGACTTCCAGATAACGTTCAATTTCATCTAGCAAATCAGAAGCAGGATTGGTCTGGCTTAGTTGACCTGCAATTTTTGAAAAGAGTTGGGCTAAAATCAGGCTTTCACTGGCAGCTAGGTGACAGGTGTTGATTTGCTGGGCCATGTTTCGCAGGATGCGACTTTGTCGCTGTCTCATCTCAAAGTAGTGGATATGGTAATCAGTCTGGTGAAAGAGGTGGTCTGAGTGATCTAGATAGACCAGTCTGAGGGCGTCTTCCAAAAGGGTGTCCAATTCTTCAACCAACTGTGCTCGGTTGCGTCCATCCCCTCTGGATAAATAATATTTGAAGCGCTGAAGAATGTCTTTTAACTTTTCTTCTACCAATGTGTGGTAGTGATGAATTTCCTCTTCTCGTGAAGGCATGTAGAGATTGACAAGCAAGGCAAATCCTGTACCGATAGCAAAGAGAAGGAATTCATTGACTAGAAGATCTGGAGAGGTTGACTCTTGTACCAAGAGGTGGCTAACCAAAACGCTACTTGGTGTGATGCCAATTTCCCAGCCCATCTTGTAGGCTAGAGGAACGTATAGGGCCAAATAGAGGCCAAGGCTCCAGATATGAAATCCGCTCAAGTGAAAAGCCAGAACACCGATAGCCAGAGCTAGAAGCATAGAAAAAAGTCGATTGCGGGCCAGTTTTAAAGTACTTCTGCGGGTATCAGATAAGCTCAAAAGAGCGATAATTCCAGCTGAAACAGCTGAAGAAAGATTGAGAAAATAAGCAAGAAGACAGGCAAGGCAGGTGGCTAAGATGAGCTTGGTCGTACGTTGGCTAATAGACATAAGAATTTCCTAATAAGACTAGAATAAAAGCGGAAAAGACAAGACCTGAGCAGGCTTGTCTTTATGGATTATTTTTTACGGGCTGCTGCGTATTCGGCAACAGCAGTAAAGAGAACGTCTGTAGAAGAGTTGAGGGCTGTTTCACATGAGTCTTGGATGACCCCAATCACAAAACCAACTCCGACAACTTGCATGGCAATATCGTTAGAAATACCGAAAAGGCTACAAGCAACTGGGATAAGAAGGAGGGAACCTCCCGCAATACCAGAAGCACCACAGGCTGAAATAGCTGCTACTACACTGAGGACAAAGGCTGTTGCAAAGTCAACAGGGATTCCAAGAGTATTTACTGCAGCAAGGGTCAAAACGTTAATGGTAATAGCGGCCCCAGCCATGTTGATAGTAGAACCAAGTGGAATAGAAACAGAATAGGTATCTGGATCTAGTCCGAGGTCGTGGCAAAGTTTCATGTTGACAGGGATGTTAGCCGCAGAACTACGAGTGAAGAAGGCTGTCACACCGCTGACACGCAAACATTTCCAAACGAGGGGATAAGGATTTCTCTTCATAAAGAGAAAGGCAATCAATGGATTCACTACTAGGGCCACAAAGAACATGGTTGTCACCAAGAGGGCAAGTAAGATTCCGTAGTTGGCTAGACTGCCGATTCCCTTATCAGAGATAGTTTTGAAGACAAGACCAAGGATTCCAAATGGTGCTAGGTTGATGATCCATTCGACAATTTTAGAAGTCACATCAGCCATGGTTTTGAGCAATTCTTTACTATTTTTGCTGGCCTCTCTCATAGCGATCCCGAAAACAACTGCCCAAGATAGGATACCAATGTAGTTGGCTGTGACAAGGGCATTGACTGGATTGTCAACTAGTTTGAGCAAGAGGTTGCTGAGGACCTGACCAATCCCATCTGGTGGTGCGATTTCTGTATTGGCACTATTTAAGGTAATCTCAACAGGGACAATAAAGCTTGCTAGTACAGCGATAAGAGCAGCAGCAAAGGTACCTACCAAGTAAAGGAAGATAACAGTTTTCATATTGCTATCTTGTCCTTTTTGATGTTGGGAAAGGGCGTTAGCAACGAGGGCAAAGACTAGAATCGGTGCGATGGCTTTGAGGCCACCAACAAAGAGATCTCCGAGTAGACCAATTCCTGAAACAGCAGGAAGTGTCAGTCCTAGGGTTCCTCCAATAAGCATACCAATCAAAATCCGTTTGATTAGGCTTGCCTTATTCCAAGCATGAATGAATTTTTTCATAACAATCTCCTTTGTTGTGTAATGTTTATGATTATAGTATAAATATGAACTAAAATCAAGAATTTTCTGTCTATTTTGGCTATTATTTTTGAATATTTATGGAGATTCATCACTTGTGAAAGTATGGTATAATAAATGAAAGGAGTTTTCTATGCAAGAATTTTTTCAAACCTACCTCAATAAGCTTGATATAACAACGATTATTGAGAATATCTTAACCAAGTTAATTTCTCTGTTATTTCTATTTTTGCTATTCTACATAGCTAAGAAACTGCTTCATACTATGGTGCAGAGAATTGTTAAACCTTCTTTAAAAATGTCTCGTCATGATGTCGGGCGTCAGAAAACTATCTCACGTTTATTAGAGAATGTGTTTAATTATACCCTCTATTTCTTTTTACTTTACTGCATTTTGTCGATTTTGGGTTTGCCAGTTTCTAGTTTGCTGGCAGGTGCTGGGATTGCCGGGGTAGCTATTGGGATGGGAGCCCAAGGATTTCTGTCTGATGTCATCAATGGCTTTTTCATCCTCTTTGAACGTCAACTGGATGTGGGAGATGAGGTTGTTCTGACAAATGGGCCTATTACTGTATCGGGCAAGGTTGTCAGCGTTGGCATTCGAACAACACAACTCCGAGGAGAAGACCAGGTTCTACACTTCGTTCCTAATCGCAATATCACCGTCGTCAGCAATTTCTCTCGGACAGACCAGGCCTGAAATTTTAGCAGATTTATGGTACAATAGAAAGAGTTTGGTAAAGGAGAGAAGATGTTTTTAGAAAAACGGTTGGGCAATGGCTGTGCCTGGATTAACCTAGATTTGGACAAGTTGAAAAAACTAGAAGACCTTTCAGAAATCTACGGTTTGGACAAGGAAACCATTGAGTACGCACTGGATAGGAATGAGCGTGCCCACATGGATTATCACCGTGAAAATGGGACTGTGACCTTTATCTACAATGTCTTGAACTTGAAAAAGGATAAGGAATATTACGAAGCCTTTCCCATGACCTTTATCGTGGAACATCGTCGCCTGATTACTATTAGTAATACCAAGAACGCCTATGTCATCGAACAGATGACCCGTTATCTGGAGAGTCATGACACGCTTTCGATTTACAAGTTTCTCTTTGCCAGTCTGGAAATCATCAGCAATGCCTACTATCCTGTCATCGAGCAGATGGACAAGAGTAAGGATGAGGTCAATGGGCTCTTGCGGCAGCGGACGACTAAGAAAAACCTTTTTGCCCTTTCCGACTTGGAGACCGGTATGGTTTATCTTACTGCGGCTGCTAAGCAAAATCGCATGTTGCTAGAGCATATTCAAGGGCATGCCCTCTATCGCAGTTTTAACGAAATTGAGAGAGAGCAGTTTGATGATGCCATGATTGAGGCTCATCAGCTGGTATCCATGACAGACTTGATTTCTCAAGTCCTCCAACAACTATCAGCATCTTACAACAATATCCTAAACAATAATCTGAATGATAATTTGACAACCTTGACCATCATTTCAGTCTTGCTAGCGGTTTTGGCAGTCGTGACAGGCTTTTTCGGAATGAATGTTCCATTGCCATTAACAGATGAGCCCCATGCTTGGCTCTACATCAGCTTGGCTAGTGCAGGTTTGTGGATTATCCTGTCAGTATTACTAAGGAAAATTGCGAAAAAAAGTTAAGAAAAGGAGCCAAAATGGCGATTGAAAACTATATGCCAGATTTTGCTGTGGAAGCAGTCTATGATCTGACAGTCCCAAGCCTGCGGGCGCAAGGAATCAAGGCTGTTTTGGTCGATTTGGACAATACTCTCATTGCTTGGAACAACCCTGATGGGACACCAGAGATGAAGCAATGGCTACATGACCTCCGTGACGCGGGTATTCGCATCATTGTGGTCTCAAATAACACCAAAAAACGAGTTCAACGAGCAGTTGAAAAATTTGGGATTGATTACGTTTATTGGGCCTTGAAGCCCTTCACATTTGGGATTAACCGTGCCATGAAGGAATTCCACTATGAGAAAAGTGAAGTGGTCATGGTCGGCGACCAGCTTATGACAGATATACGAGCAGCCCACCGTGCAGGCATTCGCTCGATTTTAGTAAAACCCTTGGTTCAGCATGACTCAATCAAAACGCAGATTAACCGAGCTCGTGAGCGCCGTGTTATGCGAAAAATCACTGAAAAGTACGGACCGATTACATATAAAAAAGGAATTTAACTATGGAAGAAATTCTCTGTATTGGTTGTGGAGCAACCATTCAGACAACAGACAAGGCTGGTCTTGGTTTCACTCCCCAGTCGGCACTTGAAAAAGGCTTGGAGACTGGCGAAGTCTATTGCCAACGCTGTTTCCGTCTCCGCCACTACAATGAAATCACGGATGTCCAGTTGACGGACGATGATTTCCTCAAGCTCTTGCACGAGGTGGGAGACAGTGATGCCTTGGTGGTCAATGTTATTGATATCTTTGATTTTAATGGCTCTGTCATCCCAGGCTTGCCACGTTTCGTCTCGGGCAATGATGTCCTCTTGGTTGGAAATAAGAAAGATATCCTGCCCAAGTCAGTTAAACCGGGCAAGATTAGCCAGTGGCTCATGGAACGTGCCCACGAAGAAGGTCTTCGCCCTGTGGATGTCGTCCTGACTTCGGCTCAGAATAAGCATGCTATTAAGGAAGTCATTGACAAGATTGAACACTACCGTAATGGCCGCGATGTCTACGTAGTTGGGGTAACCAACGTTGGAAAGTCAACTCTTATCAACGCCATTATCCAAGAAATCACGGGTGACCAGAACGTTATCACGACTTCACGCTTTCCAGGGACAACCTTGGACAAGATTGAGATACCGCTTGATGACGGATCTTATATCTACGATACGCCAGGGATTATCCACCGCCACCAGATGGCCCACTACTTGACGGCCAAAAACCTCAAGTATGTCAGTCCTAAAAAGGAAATCAAACCCAAAACCTATCAGCTTAACCCTGAGCAAACCCTGTTTTTAGGTGGTCTTGGACGCTTTGACTTCATATCAGGAGAAAAGCAAGGATTTACTGCTTTCTTTGACAATGAACTCAAACTCCATCGTACCAAGCTAGAAGGTGCTAATGCATTTTATGATAAGCACCTTGGAACTCTTCTGACACCACCAAATAGCAAGGAAAAAGAAGATTTTCCAAAACTAGTCCAGCATGTATTTACCATCAAGGACAAGACTGACCTAGTCATCTCAGGACTAGGCTGGATCCGCGTAACAGGCAACGCCAAAGTCGCCGTCTGGGCACCAGAAGGCGTCGCCGTCGTCACACGAAAAGCAATCATTTAAAATAAAATCACTGAGCGAACAAAGTGAGCTCATACAGAGATAGTTATTGCCGTGGTGTGATTGCCAATCTTTTAGATTGGCAAGGGCACAATTGAGACCAAGGCTCAATTGTGAGGTCAGGAAATCCATTTTTCAAAGATGAGATCTTTGGAAAATTAGTTCCGACCGTCCCTCACCACCTAAAATAACTATCAAAAAACAAGGAAGAAAATTATGTCATTAACCTCAAAACAACGTGCCTTCCTCAACAGCCAGGCACACACCCTCAAACCCATCATCCAAATCGGAAAAAATGGTCTCAACGACCAAATCAAAACTAGCGTCCGTCAGGCTCTTGACGCCCGTGAATTGATTAAGGTTACTCTCTTACAAAACACAGATGAAAACATCCACGAAGTAGCTGAAATCTTGGAAGAAGAAATCGGTGTGGATACAGTCCAAAAAATCGGACGCATCTTGATTTTGTATAAACAATCCAGCAAGAAAGAAAATCGCAAGATTTCCAAGAAAGTCAAAGAAATCTAAAACCTACTCCAAACAACTGTTTTTACAGAGAAATAAAGGAGACTAGCCTATGGCAATCGAATTATTGACTCCCTTTACCAAGGTAGAGTTGGAGCCAGAAATCAAGGAGAAAAAACGCAAGCAAGTCGGGATTTTAGGGGGAAATTTTAACCCTGTTCACAATGCCCATCTGATCGTTGCGGACCAAGTACGCCAGCAGTTGGGACTGGACCAGGTTTTGCTCATGCCTGAATACCAACCTCCTCATGTTGATAAAAAGGAAACCATTCCTGAACACCATCGTCTCAAGATGCTTGAATTGGCGATTGAGGGGATTGAAGGTCTGGACATTGAAACTATTGAGTTGGAGCGCAAGGGGATTTCTTACACCTACGACACCATGAAAATCTTGACAGAGCAACATCCTGATACGGATTATTACTTCATTATCGGAGCTGATATGGTGGACTATCTGCCTAAGTGGTACCGAATTGATGAGCTGGTCGACATGGTTCAGTTTGTGGGGGTTCAACGTCCACGCTACAAGGCTGGGACTTCCTACCCAGTTATTTGGGTGGATGTGCCTCTCATGGATATCTCGTCCAGCATGTTGCGTGACTTCATTGCCCAAGGTCGGAAGCCAAACTTTCTCCTACCTCAGTCGGTGCTAGACTACATCGAGAAGGAGGGGCTTTACTGATGGCCTATCAAGACTATATCAACTGCTCCCGTGAGGCTTTGTTGGAAAAAATGGCAGAGCTTCTACCCGAAAAACGTTTAACCCATTGCTTGGGTGTGGAACGCGCAGCCATAGAACTGGCCCAGCGATTCGGTGTGGATACTGAGAAAGCAGGTCTTGCAGGGCTTCTTCATGATTATGCTAAAAAGTTGTCAGATCAGGAATTTCTGGACTTGATTGACCGTTACCAATTAGACCCTGACCTCAAAAACTGGGGCAATAATGTCTGGCATGGCATGGTTGGCATCTACAAGATTCAGGAAGATTTGAATTTGCATGATCCAGAAATTCTGCGAGCCATTGAAATCCACACAGTCGGAGCTGCTCAGATGACTGACTTAGAAAAAGTCATCTACGTTGCAGACTATATCGAGCACAATCGTGCCTTTCCAGGGGTGGATGTGGCGCGTGAGATTGCAAGTTTGTCACTTAATAAGGCAGTAGCTTATGAGACAGCTCGTACCGTGGAGCATCTAGCTCATCAGGGATTCCCCATCTATCCCCAAACCCTTGAAACCTATAACGCCTTTGTGCACTATTTGAAAGAGGACTAAATGAACGAAAAAGAATTACTAGAACTAGTCGTGAAAGCGGCTGATGAGAAACGTGCGGAGGATATTCTCGCACTTGACGTACAAGAATTGACCAGCGTGACGGACTACTTTGTCATCACTAGCTCGATGAATAGCCGTCAGTTGGACGCAATCGCTGACAATATCCGTGAAAAAGTAGCGGAAGCTGGCTTTAAAGGTAGCCATGTTGAAGGTGATGCAGCTGGTGGCTGGGTCCTACTAGACCTCGGTGCTGTCGTTGTGCATGTCTTTTCAGAAGAAATGCGTGCTCACTATAACTTAGAAAAGCTATGGCATGAGGCAAATTCAGTAGATATTTCAGAAGCTCTTGCTTAGAAGACGAACTCAGTTGCAGTCAACTGGGTTTCTTTGCTTATTTTAGAAAAAATTGATAGAAAGGTAAAGAGCGAGTGGTGTTTGCCATGGAGGCTCTTTGTATCATGATTATGGCAACTTATGAAACCTTTGCGGCTGTTTACGATGCTGTGATGGATGATAGTTTATACGATAAATGGACGGATTTTTCTCTGCGTCATTTGCCTAAGACAAAGGAGAGAAAGAAACTCTTGGAACTGGCTTGTGGGACAGGCATCCAGTCTGTTCGCTTTTCTCAAGCTGGCTTTGATGTGACTGGACTTGACTTGAGTGCGGATATGTTGAAGATTGCTGAGAAGAGAGCGGCTTCAGCCAAGCAAAAGATTGATTTTATTGAAGGCAATATGCTGGATTTATCCAAGGCTGGTAAATATGATTTTGTGACTTGTTACTCTGACTCAATCTGCTATATGCAGGATGAGGTGGAAGTAGGGGACGTCTTTAAGGAAGTGTATAATGTTCTTAATGAAGACGGAGTTTTCATCTTTGATGTCCATTCAACCTATCAGACAGATGAAGTTTTTCCAGGCTATTCATATCATGAAAATGCAGAAGATTTCGCTATGCTTTGGGACACCTATGAGGATGTAGCACCTCACTCCATCGTCCATGAGCTGACTTTCTTTATCAAGGAGGCGGACGGTTACTTTAGTCGCCACGATGAAGTGCATGAGGAGCGGACTTATGAGGTCTTGACCTATGATATCTTGCTGGAACAGGCTGGTTTCAAATCCTTCAAACTTTATGCGGACTTTGAGGACAAGGAGCCAACAGAAACCAGTGCCCGTTGGTTTTTTGTCGCGCAGAAGTAGGAGATTACTATGACCATCACAGGTATTATAGCGGAGTTCAATCCTTTTCATAATGGGCACAAATACTTGCTGGATCAAGCAGAGGGATTGAAAATCGTTGCCATGTCAGGGAATTTCATGCAGCGTGGAGAGCCTGCTATCGTAGACAAGTGGACTCGGGCCCAGATGGCGCTGGAAAATGGGGCAGACTTGGTAGTAGAATTGCCCTTTTTAGTCAGTGTTCAGGCGGCGGATTTCTTCGGCCAAGGAGCTGTGGATATCTTGGCTAGGTTGGGTATTGATAGCCTAGTTTTTGGGACAGAAGAAGTTCTGGATTACCAGAAAATCGCTGACTTATACACAGAGCAGGGTGCTGAGATGGAGCAATTTGTGGAAAATCTATCTGATTCCCTTTCCTATCCCCAGAAAACCCAGGCCATGTGGAAGGAATTTGCAGGCCTTGATTTTTCAGGCAATACGCCCAATCATGTCCTTGCTCTGGCCTATGCCAAGGCGGTTGCTGGGTACAACATCAAACTCCATTCGATTCAGCGTCGGGGGGCGGGTTACCATTCTGTGGATAAGGATGTGGACTTTGCCTCGGCGACAGCCCTCCGTCAACACCAGAGGGACAAAGATTTCTTAGAACGCTTTATGCCTTCTGTTGCCCTTTTTGAGCAGGACAGTAAGGTGAGCTGGGACGACTATTTTCCTTTGCTCCGCTATCAAATCTTGTCAAATCCAGACCTAACCACCATCTATCAGGTCAATCAAGAAATGGCTGTGCGCATCAAGAAAGCTATCAAGACGGCTCAGTCTGTTGACGAATTGGTTGAAGTGGTTGCCACTAAACGCTACACCAAGGCGCGTGTCAGACGCCTCTTGACCTATATCTTGGTACAGGCCAGAGAAAGTGACGTGCCAGAAGGGATTCATGTCCTTGGTTTTACCGAAAAAGGTAGACAACATCTCAAGTCTTTGAAAGGGCAGGTCAGTCTAGTCAGCAGAATTGGCAAAGAACCATGGGATGTCATGACTCAAAAGGCAGACCAGATTTACCAACTAGGAAATCCAAGTATAGCAGAGCAGAATTTTGGAAGAGTGCCGATTAGAATAGAAACAAACTAAGTCTACTGAAAGGTGGGCTTTTTGAGAATTTTTACGAATATATAGATAGAAAAGAAAATCTTGTACAAGTTCCTGACAATTTCTTTCTTTTCGTGTATAATAGTGGAAAAGAGGTAAAACGAGGTATGGCTATGGAAGCAGTTCTTTACTCAACATTCCGAAATCATTTAAAAGACTACATGAAAAAGGTAAATGATGAATTTGAGCCTTTGACGGTGGTCAATAAAAATCCAGACGAGGACATTGTAGTCCTTTCAAAGAGCGAGTGGGATAGTATTCAAGAAACCCTGAGAATCGCTCAAAATAAGGAACTTTCTGATAAGGTTTTGAGAGGAATGGCTCAAGTTCGTGCTGGAAGTACTCAAGTGCATGTTATTGAGGAGTGATGAATGCTACTCAAGTTTACAGAAGATGCGTGGGTAGATTATTGCTACTGGCAAACTCAGGACAAGAAAACGTTAAAAAGAATCAATAAACTAATCAAGGATATTCAACGCGATCCATTTACAGGAATTGGTAAACCAGAACCACTCAAGTATGACTATCAAGGAGCTTGGTCACGTCGTATCGACGCAGAAAATCGCTTGATTTATATGATGGATGGAGATAGCGTGGCTTTCTTGTCCTTTAAAGATCATTACTAAGTCTACTGAAAAGTAGGCTTTTTCTCAAATCTCTACTAAAACTAGGATTTCTAAGAAATAGAGATTGCGCTAATAAATTATAGGTAATTAAATTTCAATTTCCCCAAAACATATTCTATTTTAGGTTTGTGAAAATCACTTTTTTATGGTAGAATGTAAAAGAATGTATGTCATTCGGAATAACAATAAAATGAGGTAAAAACATGGAAATCATGTCGTTTGCGATTGCTGTTTTTGCCGTCATCATTGGTTTAGTCATTGGATATGTCAGCATCTCAGCCAAGATGAAATCATCTCAGGAAGCTGCGGAGTTGATGCTTTTAAATGCTGAACAAGAAGCAACTAATTTACGTGGACAAGCTGAGCGTGAAGCAGATTTACTTGTTAATGAAGCCAAGCGTGAAAGCAAGTCTCTTAAAAAAGAAGCACTATTGGAGGCCAAAGAAGAAGCCAGAAAATACCGTGAAGAAGTGGACGCTGAATTCAAATCAGAACGTCAAGAACTCAAACAAATCGAAAGTCGTTTGACCGAGAGAGCTACTAGCCTCGACCGTAAGGACGACAATTTGACGAGTAAAGAACAAACACTTGAACAAAAAGAACAAAGTATTTCTGATAGAGCGAAAAACCTTGATGCGCGTGAAGAGCAATTAGAGGAAGTCGAAAGACAAAAAGAAGCAGAACTAGAGCGTATTGGTGCCCTGTCTCAGGCAGAAGCACGAGATATTATCTTGGCACAGACAGAGGAAAACTTGACCAAGGAGATTGCCAGCCGTATTCGTGAAGCTGAGCAAGAGGTCAAGGAACGTTCTGATAAAATGGCCAAGGACATTCTGGTTCAAGCTATGCAACGTATTGCTGGTGAATATGTAGCGGAGTCAACAAACTCAACGGTTCATCTGCCAGACGATACTATGAAGGGACGTATTATTGGTCGTGAAGGTCGTAACATTCGTACCTTTGAAAGTTTGACAGGGGTCGATGTGATTATCGACGATACACCAGAAGTGGTGACCTTGTCAGGATTTGATCCGATTCGTCGTGAGATTGCTCGTATGACTATGGAAATGTTGCTCAAAGATGGTCGAATTCATCCGGCTCGTATCGAAGAGTTGGTTGAGAAAAACCGTCAGGAGATTGACAATAAGATCCGTGAATACGGTGAGGCAGCTGCCTATGAGATTGGTGCGCCAAACCTTCATCCAGATTTGATGAAGATTATGGGTCGCTTGCAGTTCCGTACTTCTTATGGACAAAATGTTTTGCGTCATTCGATTGAGGTTGCTAAGTTGGCTGGTATCATGGCGAGCGAGCTTGGTGAAAATGCGGCTCTTGCCCGTCGTGCTGGTTTCCTTCACGATATTGGGAAAGCCATTGACCGTGAGGTTGAAGGTAGCCACGTTGAAATCGGTATGGAATTGGCACGTAAGTACAAGGAACATCCAGTTGTGGTCAATACGATTGCTAGCCACCACGGCGATGTAGAACCTGAAACCGTCATTGCAGTGATTGTCGCTGCAGCAGATGCCTTGAGCGCAGCTCGGCCAGGTGCTCGTAGTGAGTCTCTTGAAAGCTACATCAAGCGTCTCCATGATTTGGAAGAAATTGCTAACGGCTTTGAAGGGGTACAAAATAGCTTTGCCCTTCAAGCAGGACGTGAAATCCGCATCATGGTCAATCCAGGACAAATCAAGGACGACAAAGTCACAATCTTGGCTCACAAAGTTCGTGAGAAAATTGAAAACAATCTCGATTACCCAGGAAATATCAAGGTAACCGTGATTCGTGAACTTCGTGCAGTAGATTATGCTAAATAAATAAGAAAGAGCAGTTGAAAAATTACTGCTTTTTTGTTACACTAGATAGAAAGACTGTAAAGGATAATTTGGCTTTTTGCCATTATTCTAGAGAAATGTTATTTCACAGACTGACTAAAAGGAGACACAATGGCAGACCGAGGCTTACTAATCGTTTTTTCTGGTCCTTCAGGGGTTGGAAAAGGAACGGTTAGAAGAGAGATTTTTGAGAGTTCTGAAAACCAATTTCAATACTCTGTATCGATGACGACACGCGCACAACGTCCTGGAGAAGTGGATGGTGTTGACTATTTCTTCCGTACTCGTGAAGAGTTTGAAGAGTTGATTCGTCAAGGACAGATGTTGGAATATGCAGAATATGTCGGCAACTACTATGGAACTCCTTTGACCTACGTCAATGAAACCTTGGACAAGGGAATCGATGTTTTCCTTGAAATTGAAGTTCAGGGTGCTCTTCAGGTCAAGAAAAAGGTTCCAGATGCTGTCTTTATCTTCCTGACACCACCAGATTTGGATGAATTACAAGATCGTTTGGTAGGACGTGGAACAGATAGTGCAGAAGTGATTGCCCAACGAATCGAAAAAGCCAAGGAAGAAATTGCTCTCATGCGTGAGTATGATTATGCGATTGTCAACGATCAGGTGCCCCTAGCTGCTGAGCGTGTCAAACGTGTCATCGAAGCAGAGCACTTCCGTGTGGATCGTGTCATTGGTCACTATCAGGAGATGTTACCAAAATCTCCAACTACCCGATAAAATTTAGAAAATAGGTACAAGCAAATGATGTTAAAACCCTCTATTGATACCTTGCTGGACAAGGTTCCTTCAAAATATTCACTTGTAATCTTGGAAGCAAAACGTGCCCACGAATTGGAAGCAGGTGCGCCAGCAACTCAAGGTTTCAAGTCTGAAAAATCAACTCTTCGCGCCTTAGAAGAAATCGAATCAGGAAACGTTACAATTCACCCAGATCCAGAAGGAAAACGTGAAGCAGTGCGTCGCCGTATCGAAGAAGAAAAACGCCGCAAAGAAGAAGAAGAAAAGAAAATCAAAGAGCAAATCGCTAAAGAAAAAGAAGATGGTGAAAAAATTTAAGGTTGGGGGGACTCAATCTTATTTTTTCTATTGCAAGAATTTGCTGACAAGAAGGAGGTGAGAAGATGGCTATTGCAAAGATTATCGTGGATGTTCCCCTGATGCAGACGGACCAGCCATACAGCTACAAGGTCCCTGAGGAATTTGTAGAGATGCTGCAAGCCGGTATGCGGGTTCATGTCCCCTTTGGTAAAGGCAATCGTTTGATCCAAGGAATTGTGCTAGGCCTGGAGTCCCAGTTGGATGAAGAGGTGGCTGATCAGGACTTGAAGGAGATTGCAGAAGTGCTAGATTTTTCTCCTGTCTTGACTCAGGAGCAACTCTGGCTGGCTGAGGAGTTACGCAAGTCTGTCTTTTCTTACAAAATCTCCATCCTAAAAGCCATGCTTCCAGGTTTTTTAAATTCTAGCTATGATAAGATTCTTTATCCTCTGGAAGGTCTGAGTCAGGCAGACCGAGAGCGTCTGTTTGGTTCAGAAGATTCGCTCGCCTTTTCTTCTCTAGACCTTGCCAAGCAGGCAGAAATGATGCGCTTGACCAGGAAAGGGCTGCTCTGCTTAGAATACCAGGCAGTCGATCAAAAGAAGGTCAAGACCCAGTCTTGGTATGAGGTTGATGCTACTCAGCTAGAGAAGATTGAGATTTCTGCGCGTGCTAAGAAAAAGGCAGAGCTGAGAGACTATTTGCTGTCTCATCCTGAGAGTGCCCCTCTGGCTAGCTTGTTAGAATTCTACTCACGCGAGCAAGTCAACTTCTTTGTGGAGCATGGAGCTTTAACTTTAGTCCAAAAGGAAGTGCAACGCTCAGCTGCTTATTTCGAAGGCATTGAGGCCAGTCAGCCTTTGTCTCTGAACCCAGAACAAAGACAGGCGCGTGATGCCGTTGTCAGTGCTATTGGCAGTCAACAGCCTCCTTTCCTCCTTCAAGGAATTACAGGAAGTGGGAAGACAGAGGTTTATTTGCAGATTATCCAAGGAGCCTTGGACAAGGGTAAAACGGCCATTTTGCTAGTACCTGAGATTTCTCTGACGCCACAGATGACGGAGCGTTTTATTGCTCGATTTGGTGAGAAAGTGGCTATTCTTCACTCAGGCCTATCCAATGGTGAGAAGTACGACGAATGGCGCAAGGTTGAGCGTGGCGATGCCCAAGTTGTCGTTGGCGCTCGATCAGCTATCTTTGCTCCTTTGAAAAATCTAGGCGTCATGATTATCGATGAGGAACATGAAGCTAGCTACAAGCAAGACAGCAATCCCCGTTATCATGCTAGAGAGGTCGCCATTCTACGGGCCCAGTACAATCAAGCAGCCCTAGTCCTTGGCTCAGCGACACCGAGCTTAGAGAGCCGTGCGCGGGCTGGAAAAGGCGTCTATCAACACTTACGTCTGACCCAACGAGCTAATCCTTTAGCCACTATTCCTGAGGTTCAAGTGATTGACTTTCGTGACTATATCGGGCAGAATGAGACGTCAAACTTTACGCCTCCTTTGCTAGAGGCCATCCAAGACCGCTTGGATAAAAAAGAGCAGGTGGTCCTCATGCTCAACCGTCGGGGTTATTCTAGCTTTGTTATGTGTCGGGAGTGTGGGACGGTAGATAGTTGCCCCAACTGCGATATTTCTCTGACTCTCCACATGGATACCAAGACCATGAACTGCCATTACTGTGGTTTTTCCAAGGGGATTCCTCATGTCTGTCCCAACTGTCAGAGTCGCAGTATTCGTTACTACGGGACGGGGACTCAGAAAGCCTACGATGAGCTAGCAGAGGTCTTTCCTCAGGCACGCATTCTACGAATGGATGTGGATACGACCCGTAAGAAAGGTAGTCACCAAGCTCTTCTTGACCAGTTTGGCCGAGGGGAAGCAGACATCTTGTTGGGAACTCAGATGATTGCCAAGGGCTTGGATTTTCCAAATGTGACCCTAGTCGGAGTCCTCAATGCGGATACAGCCCTAAACTTGCCTGATTTCCGTTCCTCTGAGAGAACCTTCCAACTCTTAACCCAGGTGGCAGGCCGTGCAGGTCGGGCTGAAAAATCAGGGCAGGTCTTGATCCAGTCTTACAATCCTCAGCACTACGCTATTCGATTTGCCAAGGATCAGGATTACGAAGGCTTTTATGCCTATGAAATGGGAATTAGACGACAACTCGGCTATCCACCTTACTATTTCACCATTGGTATTACCCTTTCTCACAAGAAAGAAGAAGAGGTGGTCAAACGTGCCTATGAAGTTATGAACATTTTGCGGTCAGGCTTGTCAGAGACCAGTAAGATTCTCGGGCCAACACCCAAACCCATCGCCCGTACCCACAACCTCTATCATTACCAGATTTTAATTAAATACCGTTTAGAAGATGAGCTGGGACCGACTCTAAATCAGGTTCTTGCCTTGACTCAAGAACGAGAAAATAGTGAGCTCCGTCTCAGCATTGACCATGAGCCACAGCAATTTTTATAAGAAGGAGAAGATATGACAAAAATAATCTTTATGGGGACACCCGACTTTTCAGCAACCGTCTTAAAAGGACTTTTGACAGATGATCGTTACGAAATTCTAGCCGTTGTGACCCAGCCGGACCGCGCTGTCGGTCGTAAAAAAGTGATTCAAGAAACTCCAGTGAAGCAGGCTGCCAAAGAGGCTGGACTTCCTATCTACCAACCTGAAAAATTATCTGGAAGTCCAGAGATGGAAGCTATTATGAAGCTAGGAGCGGATGGAATTGTGACTGCTGCTTTTGGGCAGTTTCTCCCAAGTAAACTCCTTGATAGCATGGATTTTGCGGTCAATGTTCATGCCTCCCTTCTTCCTAAACACCGTGGTGGTGCGCCTATCCATTATGCCTTGATTCAAGGGGATGAGGAAGCTGGTGTGACCATTATGGAAATGGTTAAGGAAATGGATGCAGGAGATATGATTTCCCGTCGCAGTATTCCTATCACAGATGAGGACAATGTTGGAACCTTGTTTGAGAAATTAGCTGTCGTTGGTCGTGACTTGCTTTTGGACACTTTGCCTGCCTATATAGCTGGGGAAATCAAACCAGAACCGCAGGATCCAAGCCAGGTTAGTTTCTCTCCAAATATCAAGCCAGAAGAAGAAAAACTGGACTGGACTAAAACCAATCGTCAACTCTTCAACCAAATCCGTGGCATGAACCCCTGGCCTGTTGCCCATACTTTCCTTAAGGGCGACCGTTTTAAGATTTATGAAGCCCTACCAGTAGATGGTCAGGGAAATCCAGGTGAGATCCTCTCAATTGGTAAGAAAGAATTGATTGTCGCAACGGCAGAAGGGGCTCTATCCCTCAAACAAGTGCAGCCAGCTGGTAAACCTAAGATGGACATTGCTTCCTTCCTCAACGGAGTTGGACGCACATTGACTGTAGGAGAACGATTTGGTGACTAAAGTAGAAACGGCTAGAAGTATAGCCCTAGCGGTATTAGAGGATGTTTTTATCAATCAAGCATACTCAAATATCGCCTTAAATAAGCATCTCAAGGGAAGCCAACTTTCGCCGGCGGACAAGGGCTTGGTGACCGAGCTGGTATATGGAACAGTAGCCCGTAAATTGACTCTGGAATGGTACCTGTCCCACTTTATCGAGGATAGAGACCAGTTAGACAGTTGGCTCTATGTCCTTCTTCTCATGAGTGCCTACCAACTTCGCTATTTGGATAAGATTCCAGACCATGCTGTGGTCAATGAAGCAGTAGAATTGGCCAAAGTTCGTAAAAAAGGCAGCGAAAAATTGGTCAATGCTGTCCTTCGCCGTATCTTGCGTGAAGGTTGGCCAGATTTTGCTAGCATCAAACGCAAAAACAAACGTGATTCTATTGCTTATTCCCTTCCAGTTTGGTTAGTTGCTAAGCTCAAGGAAGAATACGGAGAAGAGCGAGCACAAGCCGTCTTTGAAAGTCTTCTGGTGCGCAACAAAGCCAGCATTCGTGTGACTGATTTAAGCCGAAAAGAGGAAATCCAAGCCTTGTTGGAGGCTAGTGATTCACCTTTGTCTCCTTCTGGTCTGGTTAAGGAGCAGGGGCACTTTGCAGGTCATGATTTGTTTGCGAAGGGAGCCATTACCATTCAAGACGAGTCCAGTCAATTGGTTGCTCCGACTTTGAATTTGCAGGGAGATGAGCGAGTGCTTGATTCTTGTGCGGCTCCGGGTGGGAAAACAGCTCATATAGCCTCTTATCTTACAACAGGTCAGGTTACTGCTCTGGACTTGTACGACCATAAGTTGGACTTAATTCAAGAAAATGCCCAACGTTTGGGGGTCGCAGAACGGGTTCAAACGCAAAAATTGGATGCCAGAAAGGTGCATGAGTTTTTTGGTCAGAATTCCTTTGACAAGATTTTAGTGGATGCTCCCTGTTCAGGAATCGGTCTTCTACGCCGGAAACCTGATATCAAATACAACAAAGAAACGGCAGATTTTGCATCCTTACAGGAAATTCAGCTAGAAATATTAGGTAGTGTTTGTCAAACACTAGGCAAAGGTGGTATAATAACTTATAGTACCTGTACTATTGTCTCAGAGGAGAACTTTCAAGTCGTACAGGCATTTTTAGAAAGTCATCCTGAATTTGAGCAGGTGAAACTAGAACATGAATGTAAGGATATCATGAAAGATGGCTGTATCCTCATCACTCCTGAATTGTATGGAAGTGATGGATTCTTCATTAGCCAATTTCGCAAGATATCAGATTAGGAAGGAACTAACACATGGAAATTTCATTATTAACAGATGTTGGTCAGAAACGAACAAATAACCAAGACTATGTCAACCACTATGTCAATAGAGCTGGGCGTACCATGATTATCCTAGCTGATGGTATGGGAGGTCATCGCGCAGGGAATATCGCTAGTGAGATGGCGGTAACAGACCTGGGTGTAGCTTGGGTTGATACACAAATCGATACGGTTAATGAAGTGCGTGAATGGTTTGCTAATAACCTTGAGATTGAAAATCAAAGGATTAACCAATTGGGACAAAATGAAGCCTATAAAGGAATGGGGACAACCCTTGAGGCTGTAGCCATTATTGATAATCAGGCTATCTATGCCCACATTGGGGATTCTCGTATCGGTTTGATTCGTGGAGAAGAATACCACCAGTTAACGAGCGACCATTCTTTGGTCAATGAATTGCTTAAGGCAGGTCAATTGACACCTGAAGAAGCTGCTAGCCATCCACAGAAAAATATTATTACCCAGTCAATCGGTCAAAAAGACGAAATTCAGCCTGATTTTGGAATGATCACCCTTGAGCCTGGGGACTATCTCTTACTCAATAGTGATGGCTTGACAAATATGATTTCAGGAAGTGAGATTTCTGATATTGTAACCAGCGATATTTCTTTGGAAGATAAGGCAGCAACCTTGATCCGTTTTGCCAACAATGCGGGTGGTTTGGACAATATCACAGTTGCTCTTATTGCTGTTAATGAGGAGGCAACAGAATGATCCAAATCGGCAAAATTTTTGCCGGGCGGTATCGGATTCTCAAACAGATTGGCCGAGGAGGCATGGCAGATGTTTACTTGGCTAAAGATTTGATTCTAGACGGGGAAGAAGTGGCGGTAAAGGTCCTGAGGACCAACTACCAGACAGACCCGATTGCTGTGGCTCGTTTTCAGCGGGAAGCGAGAGCCATGGCAGATTTGGACCATCCTCATATCGTTCGGATTACAGATATCGGTGAAGAAGAGGGACAACAGTATCTCGCAATGGAATATGTTGCTGGGTTAGACCTCAAACGCTATATCAAGGAACATCACCCTCTTTCAAATGAAGAAGCGATTCGAATCATGGGACAAATCCTTCTGGCTATGCGCTTAGCCCATACTCGAGGGATTGTTCACAGGGATTTGAAACCGCAAAATATCCTTTTGACCCCAGATGGGACTGCCAAAGTTACAGACTTTGGGATCGCAGTAGCCTTTGCAGAGACAAGTCTGACTCAGACCAACTCAATGCTAGGTTCCGTTCATTATTTGTCTCCAGAGCAGGCGCGTGGTTCTAAAGCAACTGTGCAGAGTGATATCTATGCCATGGGGATTATTTTCTATGAGATGCTGACAGGTCATATTCCTTACGATGGGGATAGTGCGGTTACCATCGCCCTCCAGCATTTCCAGAAACCACTGCCATCGGTTATAGCTGAAAATCCATCTGTGCCTCAGGCTTTAGAAAATGTTGTTATCAAGGCAACTGCCAAGAAATTGACCGATCGCTACAAATCAGTCGCTGAGATGTATGTGGACTTGTCGAGTAGTTTATCTAATAATCGTCGTAATGAACCAAAGCTAGTCTTTGACGATGCAACTAAGGCAGATACTAAAACTCTTCCTAAAGTTCCACAAAGTACTCTGACTTCTATTCCTAAAGCTCCGGTACAAGAGGGAAGACCTCAATCTAAGCCCCAGCTTCATCAGACAGAAAAACCAGTACCTAGTCCAAAGCCAACCAAACGGCGTCGCCTGAAAGCACGTTATCCAATTTTATTTGCGACCTTCTTGTTGGTTGTGGCATCTTTGGTATGGATTTTATATAGAACGCCCGCTACCATTGCCGTTCCAAAGGTGGCAGGTCAGACGGTTGCTGAGGCTAAAGAAGCGCTTAAGAAAGCCAATTTTGAGGTTGGTGAAGAAAAAACAGAGGCTAGTGATAAGGTTGAAGAAGGTCGTGTTATTCGTACCGATCCTGACGCCGGTACGACACGCAAAGAAGGAACAAAAATTAATTTGATTGTGTCTTCTGGTCAGCAATCCTTCCAACTTGGAAATTACCTCGGTAGAAAATCTAGTGATGTAGTAGCAGAATTGAAAGGCAAGAAGGTTCCAGAAAATCTGATTAAGATTGAGGAAGAAGAATCCAACGAAATCGAAGCTGGAACAATCATAAAACAAAGTTTACCGGAAGGAACAACCTATGATCTTAGCAAGGCAACTCAAATAGTTCTGACTGTTGCTAAAAAAGTAAATTCTATTTCAATGCCAAGTTATATTGGTTCAACTCGAGAATTTGCAGTTAATAATCTTACAGAGATATATGGAATTAAAAAAGCTAATATCGAAGTTGTAGAAGTGTCTACTGCTCCTGAAGGAACAGCTGAGGAGACTGTTGTAGAGCAAAGTCCAAAACCGGGTGGAAAAATTGATTTAGCCAGCACACGTATTAAAATTTCGATTTATAAACCCAAAACACCACCATCAAGTTCCTCTTCAACGTCAGTTCCACGTGGTAACCAAGGTTCACCTACTACTCCAAATCAAGGGAATCAACAAGGTGGCCATCAAGGAAATCAACAAGGAACGGTTCCTACTCCGACTCAACCAAATAGTGAAGGAAACCACGAAAATTCTCGTGATTAAACGAATCTTTGTCATGATTTCATGGCAAAGATTTTTTTTGACTCCGGATTTGTGATAGAATAGAGGGAGTTGATAAAAGGAGGCAAGCATGGAAGAATCAAAAGAATTAAATGCCGTCATCGATGTCATTATGTTAGCAGGAACCATTCTCCTTAAAAGTGGCTCAGAGATTCATCGTGTAGAAGATACCATGATCCGTATTGCGCATTCGCAGGGGATTGTGGATTGCAATGTTCTTGCCATGCCTGCCGCTATCTTTTTCTCCATTGAAAATACCAATATTTCGCGAATGAAACGCGTGACCTCCTCTTCTTATAACATTGAAAAAGTCTGCGATGTGAACCAGATTTCTCGTCAACTGGTTGGGGGGAAGATTGATTTAGAGACAGCCTTCAAGCAATTGAAGGCCTTGCAAGCCCAGCCCCTTCCCTATACTAAGTTGCAGGTAACTTTGGCTGCGACCTTTAGTGCTCCTTTCTTTTCAATTATGTTTAGTGGAAATATCTACGACGCACTTGGGGCAGGAGTGGCTACCTTATTTGGTTTTGCCTTTTCCCTCTATGTGGAGAAGTTTATCCGAATTCCCTTTGTGACAGCCTTTGCTGGAGCTTTTGTATTTGGGATGATTGCCCAGTTTTGGGCTCGCTACACAGGTTTTCCTTCAACGGCAGATTTGATTATAGCTGGTGCGGTCATGCCGTTTGTACCAGGGATTGCCTTGACCAATGCGGTTCGTGATATTATGACCAACCACATAAACTCTGGTATGAGTAAGATGTTTGAATCCCTGCTCATTACCCTTGCTTTAGGGGCGGGAACTTCTGTCGCCTTGGTATTGATGAATTAATATGACACTAACAACCTTTTTATTACAAGCAGTAGCAAGTCTTCTTGCTATTATCACTTTTTTAATTGTACTCAATGTTCAACGGTCTATGCTCTTACCAGGAGGAATTTTGGGCATGGCCGTCTGGCTAATTTATCTTTTGCTCAAGGAACCGACCAATGTTATTGTGGCTACTTTTATTGCAGCCATTATCGGTTCTTGTGTCAGCCAGATTTTAAGTATTCTTTATAAGACACCTGCTGTGGTCTTTATCTTGGCCATCTTGGCACCTCTGGTTCCGGGTTATCTCTCCTATCGGACAACTGCCTTTTTTGTGACGGGAGATTACAGTCATGCCATTGCTAGTGCAACCTTAGTTGTTATGTTGGCTTTGGTGATTTCCATTGGAATGGCTAGTGGAACAGTGATTCTCAGACTTTATTCTCACTTACGAAAACAGCATAATGGTTAGAATAATAAGAGACTTGATTTGGTGAATCAAGTCTTTTTTCTATCTTTTACTGCTATTTGTGATAAAATAGTATAGAACGATTTTTTACAATGAATGATAAAACAGAGGTAAATATGACAATCGGTATTGATAAGATTGGTTTTGCGACCAGTCAATATGTCTTGAAATTACAAGACTTAGCAGAAGCGAGGGGAATTGACCCTGAAAAATTAAGCAAAGGACTCTTACTCAAGGAATTGAGTATTGCGTCCCTAACTGAGGATATCGTGACCTTGGCGGCCAGTGCAAGTGATTCTATTTTAACTGAGCAAGAAAGACAAGAAATTGATATGGTCATTGTGGCTACCGAGTCAGGAATTGACCAGAGTAAAGCTGCGGCCGTCTTTGTGCATGGTTTGCTGGGCATCCAGCCCTTTGCTCGTAGTTTCGAGATTAAAGAAGCTTGCTATGGAGCGACAGCGGCCCTTCATTATGCCAAATTGCATGTGGAAAATTCTCCAGAGTCCAAGGTCTTGGTCATCGCAAGCGATATTGCCAAATATGGTATTGAAACTCCAGGAGAACCCACTCAGGGTGCAGGAAGTGTGGCTATGTTGATTACACAAAATCCACGTATTATGGCCTTTAATAATGACAATGTAGCTCAGACTCGTGATATTATGGATTTCTGGCGACCAAATTACTCGACAACTCCTTATGTAAATGGTGTCTATTCTACCCAACAATATCTAGATAGTTTGAAAACGACATGGCTTGAATATCAAAAACGCTACCAGCTAACTTTGGATGATTTTGCGGCTGTTTGCTTCCACTTGCCTTATCCTAAATTAGCGCTAAAAGGCTTGAAAAAAATCATGGATAAGAACCTGCCTCAAGAGAAAAAAGATCTCTTGCAAAAGCATTTTGACCAGTCTATTCTCTACAGTCAAAAGGTGGGGAATATCTACACAGGTTCACTTTTCCTTGGACTCTTGTCTCTCTTGGAAAATACAGATAGCTTGAAGGCTGGCGATAAAATTGCCCTTTATAGTTACGGAAGTGGTGCTGTGGCTGAGTTCTTCAGTGGTGAATTGGTTGAAGGATATGAAGCTTATCTGGATAAAGACCGTTTGAACAAGCTCAACCAACGAACTGCCCTGTCTGTTGCAGACTATGAAAAAGTCTTCTTTGAGGAAGTAGACTTAGATGAAACAAATTCTGCTCAGTTTACTGGCTATGAAAATCAAGACTATGCCTTGGTTGAAATTCTCGACCACCAACGCCGTTATAGCAAGGTTGAAAAATAATGAAGATAAGTTGGAATGGATTTTCTAAAAAATCATACCATGAGCGCCTTGAGCTGTTAAAAGCTCAGGCGCTCCTTAGTCCTGAGACCCAAGCGAGTTTGGAGCAGGATGAACAGATTAGTGTGACTGTGGCAAACCAGCTGAGTGAGAATGTAGTGGGAACTTTTTCTCTGCCTTATTCGCTGGTCCCAGAGGTTCTCGTTAACGGTCAGGAATACACAGTTCCCTATGTGACAGAAGAACCGTCCGTGGTTGCTGCAGCCAGCTATGCCAGCAAAATCATCAAGCGTACAGGAGGTTTTACCGCACAAGTCCATGAGCGTCAGATGATTGGGCAGGTGGCCCTTTATCAAGTTGCTGAACCAGATTTTGCCCAAGAGAAGATTGCCAGCAAGAAAGCAGAACTCTTGGAACTTGCCAATCAAGCTTATCCTTCCATTGTTAAACGCGGGGGTGGGGCGCGTGATTTGCATGTCGAGCAGATTAAAGGTGAAACAGACTTTCTCGTTGTTTATCTCCATGTCGATACCCAGGAAGCCATGGGAGCCAATATGCTCAACACCATGCTGGAAGCTTTGAAACCAGTCTTAGAAGAACTCAGCCAGGGACAAAGTCTCATGGGAATCCTGTCCAACTACGCGACCGATTCTCTGGTGACGGCAAGTTGTCGCATCGCCTTTCGCTACTTGAGCCGCCAAAAGGATCAAGGACGAGAAATTGCGGAGAAAATTGCGTTGGCTAGCCAATTTGCGCAAGCTGATCCTTATCGAGCTACTACCCACAATAAAGGGATTTTTAATGGTATTGATGCCATTTTGATTGCCATTGGTAATGACTGGCGTGCCATCGAAGCCGGGGCTCATACCTTTGCCTGTCGAGACGGACGCTATCAAGGTCTTAGTCAATGGACGCTGGACCTTGAAAGAGAAGAATTGGTCGGTGAAATGACCCTGCCCATGCCTGTAGCGACCAAGGGTGGTTCTATCGGCCTCAATCCTCGTGTAGCCCTTAGTCATGAGCTATTGGGAAATCCTTCTGCCAGAGAATTAGCTCAGATTATTGTTTCTACCGGGTTAGCCCAAAATTTTGCGGCCCTGAAAGCCTTGGTCAGCACAGGGATTCAACAAGGTCACATGAAATTGCAGGCCAAATCCTTAGCTCTCTTAGCAGGTGCCAGTGAATCCGAAGTAGCTCCCCTAGTCGAGCTCCTCATCGCAGATAAAACCTTTAACTTAGAGACAGCTAAGCGTCATTTAGAAAACTTAAGATTATAAAAAACTCAGACGAATTGGTCTGAGTTTTCTTGTACTTAAATGCTTTTTCCTGGTAAAAGAGTAACTGGTAAGAAGTAACCTGTTGTGGTGACTTCCTTGCCTTCAATCTTTTGCAAGAGAAGATCGACAGTGAGGCAGGCAATTTCTTCCAGAGGTTGCTTGATAGTAGCCAATTGAGGATAGTAATTCTCGATAAAGTAAGTCCCATCATAGCCGATGACTTTAAGCTCTTCAGGGACAGAAATGCCCAGTTCTTGAGCAATTTTAATGACCAGAATAGCTGTTAAGTCATCTGAAGCAAAGATGGCATCTGGCTTTTGTCGAGTCAAGATATTCTTGATTTCCATTTCTTTTCTGACGGGAGAAAAGTCACTGGAAACATTGATAATAGGAGCTTTGGGGAGTACAGAGGCAAAGCCGGCGTGGCGTAGTCCAGTTGGCGAATTGGAATTGTCATTCCCTGTAATCATGATGATAGATTGGGCACCTGTCTTAACCAAGGTCTGGGCCGCCAGAACTCCACCAGCATAGTTGTCAGAGGAAACGACAGGAATATCTGGTGACAGATTTCGGTCAAAGGAAATAATCGGTGCTGTCACGCGATTGTAGTCTTCAATTCCCAAGTTATGACTACCAGAAATGATGCCGTCCACCTGATTGGCTTCCAACATTTCGATGTATTCACGTTCCTTCTCAGAATCGTGCTCACTGTTGCAGATGATGGTCTTGTACCCATTTTTGAAGAGTTGATGTTCCAATTTATCAATCAATTCTGCGTAGAAAACATTGGAAATATTTGGGAAAATCAAGCCGATTAACTTAGCTGATTTTCCTTGTAAACTACGAGCTAGGTTGTTGGGTTTATAGCCCAATTCTCGCATGGCTTCATTTACTTTTTGAATGGTTTTTTCAGATAGATAGCCTTTTTTATTGATAACCCGAGAAACGGTAGTAGGGCTGACACCTGCAAGTTTTGCGACATCAGTTAGTTTTGCGACCATAATCTAATTCATAGTAAGTTCCAGTTGGGTTTCCAGATTTGATGAGGATCCCATTTTGGTCCGCATGTGGGAAGACACGACCAGAAAATACTTTTTCTCCTTTATTGATGAAAATTTCAAAGACAGAGTTATCGATGAAGATTGTAGCAGTAGTAGACTGATTCTCGATAGGGCAAGAGCGAGTTGTTCCAAATTCTTGGGCATACTGTTCACCAGCCTGGCTACGATCCACTGTCACTTGACCATTTACAAGGTCAAAGTTGATTGAAAGTCCCTTGCCTTCTTTATCAGCAAGTAAAACAATCTCGCTCTGGCTATTGGCTTCCAAGTTAAGTTCAAGTTCGTAAGTGTTATTGGTTTGGACACGGTTTGAGAAGGCTTCTTCAGAAGCACGAAGGTCCTTGATAGCTGCGACTGGGTATTGGTAGAGTTTGCCATCTTTGATAGTCAGTTCTTTAACCAAAGAGAAGGTTCCTTGGTGGTCAAAACGGTCAGATGGGTAGGAAACATCTGGTAATCCAAGCCAGCTAACTGCTAGAGCACGTCCGTCAGGAGCGTTAAAGGCTTGGGTTGCATAGGCTTCGAAACCATAATCCATGTTTTGAAGTTGAGACACATCTACCATTTTGGCATTTTCAGGGTCAAAGGAAGCCCCAATCTTATACATATTTGGATAGATATTGTCGTAATCTAGAACTTTCTTATCTAAACCTTGTGGGCAGTAAAGAAGGACAGGTTGCTCTCCTACAAAGACTAGATTTGGGCATTCCATCATGTAGGCAGTACGGTCGTTAGCAAAGTCAAGGTCGCCAACAGCTTGCCAGTTTGTGTAGTCGTTGTCAATAGCTTTGTAGAGACGAACGAACCCTTTTTTCTCCAAGTCCTGTCCACCGACGATAGCATAATATTGCCCCTTGAAGTTAAAAATTTGCGGATCGCGGAAGTGGTCAGTAGAGTCTGCTGGCTGGTCAATCAAGATCTTGTCAATCTTCGTAATCTTGCCATCCTTATCCATCAAAGCCCCAATCTGGTATGGGTGACGAATCCAGTTTTCATCACGGACATTTCCTGTATAGAATAGGAACAAGTTATCACCAAATTGCATAGCAGAACCAGAGTAGGCACCGTGGCTATCTAATGGAGTATCAGGCAAAACTTTGACTCCGGTTTCTGTGAAGTGAACCAAATCATCGCTTTCCAATTGCACCCAAGATTTCAAACCGTGGGCTGCACCAAAAGGAAAGTTTTGATAAAAAACAATCCACTTTCCATCAAAGTAAGAAAAGCCATTTGGGTCGTTGAGAAGTCCTGTTTTTGGCTCAACATGGTAATGAGTATGCCATGGAGATTGTGCCATATTTTCTTTTATATGTTGAATTTCTTCTTGCGTCCAATCTTGATAAAGTCTGTAACGACGCTCAGTTGTCCATTCCATTCATTCATTCCTCCAAAAATCTTATCACTTTTAATAGTAACCGTTTTCGACCGAAAAAGCAAGCCTTTTATGTTAAAAAAGAGAAAAAACTGTCAAACGTTTATCATAAAATAAATGCAGGAAACCGATCAATTTTTCAAGGAAATATGAAAGATAATGAAACAAAACCCGTTTAACCAAGATTTTAAACTTGTTTTTTTAAGGAACACCTGATAAAACAGTCAAAATCAATCAATCTAAAGCAAGCCAACTAAGTGGATAGAATATTTTTTCTGCAAAACGCTTGACATATTTCTAAAACATGATAAAATAATAGTCGTAGGGCGGATAAAATCGCTTTCAAACAAGAACAAAATTTTATATAAGGAGATTTTTGCAAATGAACAATCAGGAAATTGCAAAAAAAGTCATCGATGCCTTGGGCGGACGTGAAAATGTCAACAGTGTTGCCCACTGTGCGACTCGTCTTCGTGTCATGGTCAAAGATGAAGGAAAAATCAATAAAGAAGTGATTGAGAACTTGGAGAAAGTTCAAGGTGCTTTCTTTAACTCAGGTCAATACCAAATCATCTTTGGTACAGGTACAGTTAACAAAATGTACGATGAAGTTGTTGCACTTGGTTTGCCAACATCATCTAAAGATGACATGAAAGCAGAAGCTGCTAAACAAGGAAACTGGTTCCAACGTGCTATCCGTACTTTCGGTGACGTTTTCGTTCCAATCATCCCAGTTATCGTAGCAACAGGTCTCTTCATGGGTGTGCGTGGTCTCTTGACTGCTCTTGGAATGACACTTCCAGCTGACGTGACAACTTACACTCAAATCTTGACAGATACAGCCTTCATCATCTTGCCAGGTTTGGTTGTGTGGTCAACCTTCCGTGTATTCGGTGGAAATCCAGCCGTTGGTATCGTTCTTGGTATGATGCTTGTTTCTGGCTCACTTCCAAACGCTTGGGCAGTTGCTTCAGGTGGTGAAGTAACAGCTATGAACTTCTTTGGTTTCATCCCTGTTGTTGGTTTGCAAGGTTCCGTTCTTCCAGCCTTCATCATCGGGGTTGTCGGAGCTAAATTTGAAAAAGCTATCCGCAAGATTGTTCCAGATGTGATTGACCTTTTGGTAACACCATTCGTGACACTTTTGGTTATGTCTATCCTTGGACTCTTTGTCATCGGACCAGTATTCCACGTCGTTGAAAACTACATCCTTATCGCTACAAAAGCGATCCTTAACATGCCATTTGGTCTTGGTGGTTTCTTGATTGGTGGGGTTCACCAATTGATCGTCGTGTCAGGTGTGCACCACATCTTCAACTTGCTTGAAGTTCAATTGCTTGCTGCTGACCATGCTAACCCTTTCAACGCTATCATCACAGCTGCTATGACAGCTCAGGGTGCTGCGACTGTTGCGGTTGGTGTTAAAACTAAAAATCCAAAACTAAAAACACTTGCTTTCCCAGCTGCTCTTTCTGCCTTCCTCGGTATTACAGAGCCTGCTATCTTCGGGGTGAACTTGCGCTTCCGTAAACCATTCTTCCTTTCATTGATTGCTGGTGCGATTGGTGGTGGATTGGCTTCAATCCTTGGACTTGCTGGTACTGGTAATGGTATCACCATCATCCCTGGTACAATGCTTTACATCGGTAACGGACAACTTGCCCAATACCTTCTTATGGTAGCTGTATCATTCGTTCTTGGTTTCGCTCTTACTTATATGTTTGGTTATGAGGATGAAAAAGAAGTTGCTACTGAAGTAGAGACAGAACGTTTGGTCCAAGAAGAAACAACTGGTAACATTCCAGCAGCTCTTCAAAATGAAACACTTGTAACTCCTATCGTTGGTGACGTTGTAGCTCTTGCTGATGTAAATGACCCAGTCTTCTCAAGTGGAGCAATGGGACAAGGTATCGCTGTGAAACCTAGCCAAGGTGTGGTTTATGCACCAGCTGATGCTGAAGTTTCAATCGCCTTTGCGACAGGTCACGCCTTTGGTTTGAAAACAACTAACGGTGCTGAAGTCTTGATCCACGTTGGTATCGACACGGTAACAATGAACGGTGAAGGTTTCGAACAAAAAGTTGCTCAAGGTGACAAGGTGAAAGCAGGCGATGTTCTTGGAACATTTGACTCAAACAAAATCGCTGCAGCTGGACTTGATGATACAACAATGGTTATCGTTACAAACACAGCTGACTTCTCTTCAGTAGCTCCAGTCGCAACAGGTTCAGTTGCGAAGGGGGATGCTCTTATCGAAGTGAAAGCCTAATCTTTCCTAGCTAAATGAAAACGAACAAATGACATGTTTGTTCGTTTTTGCTTGAATGGTAAGATTTACAGAGGAAAATCTAAAAAATAGAGAAATTTAGACTTTCGAAATATGCTATAATAAAGAAAATAAAAACAAGAGGTTTATCATGACAAAATTATATGGAAGCTTGGAAGCGGGCGGTACAAAGTTTGTCTGTGCTGTCGGTGATGAAAACTTTAACGTTGTAGAAAAAACACAATTTCCAACAACAACTCCAATCGAAACAATCGATAAAACCATTGAGTTCTTCTCAAAATTCGATAACCTTGCTGGTCTTGCAGTTGGTTCATTTGGTCCGATTGATATTGACAAAAATTCAAAAACTTATGGCTTTATCACAACAACTCCAAAACCTCACTGGGCAAATGTAGACTTGCTTGGTGCCCTTCGCCGCGCCCTTAACGTGCCAATGTACTTCACTACAGACGTAAACAGCTCTGCCTACGGTGAAGTGGTTGCCCGTAACAATGCTGGTGGTCGTATCGAAAACTTGGTTTACTACACAATCGGTACAGGTATCGGTGCAGGTGTTATCCAACGTGGTGAGTTTATCGGCGGTGTGGGTCACCCTGAGATGGGTCATTATTATGTTGCTAGACACCCAATGGATATTGAAAAAGAGTTTAAGGGTGTTTGTCCTTTCCATAAGGGATGTCTGGAAGGCTATGCAGCTGGTCCAAGTTTGGAAGCTCGTACAGGTGTTCGTGGGGAAAACATTGAACTCAACAACCCTGTTTGGGATGTTCAAGCCTACTATATCGCTCAAGCTGCGGTCAATGCTACAGTGACTTTTCGTCCAGACGTGATTGTCTTTGGTGGTGGAGTTATGGCTCAACAACACATGCTGGACCGTGTCCGTGAGAAATTCACAGCTCTTCTCAATGGCTACCTACCAGTGCCAGATGTGCGTGACTACATCGTGACGCCAGCAGTTGCAGGAAATGGTTCTGCTACTCTTGGAAATTTTGTCCTTGCAAAAGAAGTTTCAAAATAAAGCACAAAATCCGCTTGGGAAACCAAACGGATTTTTTATGTGTCAAAGCATTTGCCAGAAAAAGTCGATAATATAGGTCAGACCGTAGGTATAAACCACGAGGGTAAAGGGTTTGGTCAGAATGATGATGGTCATATAGCGCTTGAAACTCATCTTGGTCAGGGCAGCCAGCATACAGAGAAAGTCAGCTGGACTAATGGGCCAAATCATCATAAAGATAAAGAAACGGTCAAAACGATTGCCCTTGTCCAACCAGCCGATATACTTGTCGTAGGTACGCTTGCTGACGACAGACTGGACAAAGGCAGCTCCATAGAGGCGCACCAGATAGAAGATAATGGCACAGCCAATCACGATGCCGATATAGTTGTAGATTGTCCCGATGATGTGCCCGTAGATAAAGACCCCAGCCACCGAGGTCAAGGCCCCAGGAATGATAGGGACGACCGTCTGTAAAATCTGTAAAAAGATAAAGAGAGGTGGCCCCCAGATACCTGCCTGCTGGATAAAGGCAGAGAGGGTTTCCTTAGACTGTAAAATCCCAGCCTGATAAGCCCAAATACAGAAAATCAAACTGCTAACCCCACCGACAATTGATGAGACATTGATAACTCGCTGCAGAAGGGGAGAAACAGCTTTCATTTGTTTATCCTGTGACATGTAAACTCCTCATAGATAGTATATTTCTACTATACCATATTTTGGAGGAGAAAGGGGGAATGAGTCTTTTTGATGAGAAATAGATGGGAATACAGGCCTTCGAGACATAGAATAGGTCTATTTCCTAAAGTTTATGTGTATTCTAGGTTTAGAATAACCGTAATTGAATAAATTTAAAATTATTCTACTGCTGACGGCGGTGGTCAATGCTCAAGAGGAATATGACCAAGTGGAAAGTAAGGCGCGTGCTCACAAGTCTGCCAAGGAAGTTGGCAAGACTAGACAACTCCGTACCGAACTTTCAACTAGCTACGACCTCTTTATGCGCTATACCGCATCCAGTGCAGAAGCTTACCCTGAAAAGGAACACCTGACTCAACTACTCAAGGAACTCAATAGCATCCGAGATAGCAAGCGTCGTCTCATCACTAGCAACAAGAAAGATAAAAAGACCAAACCAACAGAACCAGCCCAAGCAGCAGGATAAAGACAACCCCTTAGAAGCGGATTTCTAAGGGGATTTTTGTGGCTTCGTGGTATAATTTTATTAGGAAAATTAAAAAGAGAAAATAGATTCGATGTAAGATAGAAAGGAAAAGAATGCAAATACAGTTAATAAATTATAATGGGCGTAATGAAAATAATTATAGTGTAACGAAGTGTAATTCATTTGGGGAGGCCCATTCATTAGATTCTTATGATTTAAATATTATCGATTTGACTAGTTCATCAATTTGGTTAAATCGTTGTTATAATAAGGATTTTGAAAAACTAGGTTGCGATAATGACTTTCAAACGCTATTAACTAGCGTTTGTCACTCATCTAAGACAAAATTCTTATACATTCTACCACCAAATATTAGCTTTAAAACGGAATATGCAACACCAATTAGAGGAAGAGGCAAAGATTTTTTGTCTAGGGAGCAACTTAAAGATATTATCAGGTATTTGGTTCATAATTTAGAAAAAGTTATACCAATAGATATTGATTTGTATTACGAAAAAACTCATACAAATTTGTTAGGTACCAAACTATCAGCTGATTTCTACTTTGACTCAAGAATGGGGGACAATTATTATGACGGTTATAATCTACCAGAGGATATGGTCTATTCAGACGGAAGTGAAAAATTAGTATTTGTATCACATGGCAAGTATTCATTAACTACTCTACAAGCTAAAAATAATGATGAATTATCAGTCTTGGTACAAAATGTTTTGATGGACGAAACCGAAGAAGAGGCACCTGACTGGTTTCAAGAACTACATTTTTTGATGATATTAAACAAGATGAAGCTATACAAATAGAAAATAAAAAGATTGAAGAGTCTAAAGATAAAATAAAAATTTCAAAAGAAATTATTCGTGAAAATAAACGTTTTGAATCAATTTTATTTAAATCAGGATTGGAATTAGAAGTAATTTTGATAGAAATGTTAGAAATAATGTGTGATGTTCAAAGTGAATTTGAAGATAGAAAAAATGAAGATTATTCTTTCGAGAAAGATGGGATTCATTACATTTTTGAATTTAAAGGACTAACAAGAGATGTAAAAAAATCAAATGTTTCACAATTAGTGACTCACGGACATATTTATGAAGAAACAAAAGAAGTTGTTCCAGACGTAATTAAAAAGATAATCATAGTAAATCGATTTAAGGATATAAAACCTGAGAAACGACTACCTGTTAGCGTTAATGTTATTGAAGTAGCCAGCAATGCGGCTAATAATGTATTAATAATAGATAGTCTTATTTTCTTAAAAATGTTTGAACAGTTTAAATCAGGAAAATTAAGTTCAGAAGATATACTGTCTCATTTCCTAGAAGTCGGCTTGTGTGAATTAGATAGATAGGAGGAATACGATTAAATCAAATATTAAACAGCACGTTGTTCCTAAAAGTTATTTAAAACGATTCGGCAAGAAAAATCTGAATAATAAAGGCTATAATATAGCAGTTAAACAATTAAAATCTAATAAAATTTTTATAGATTCAGTTGATAATGTGGCGTTTAGGAAAAACTTTTATGACGTTAGTGATAAAAAAGATTCTAAACATTGGGAGAAATTTTTCTCCAGCGAGATTGAACCTTTATATGGACCAGAGATGACTAACATAATTGCTTCACTAACGTTATCTCAAAAAAAGAATGATGTTTTAACAGTTTCTCAGATTTACTCGTTATCTAAAATGATCATTTTTCAAGTGTTAAGAGTTCCAGGATTTTTAGAACGTAGGTTTGAGAATGGGAAAATTATGTTTGATGAAACAATCAAGGAAACATCCGAACAGTTTGAATTACATCCTGAAATAATAAAAGGCATATTAGAAGATTTTAATAACAAAGATGACTTTATAAGAAATATGCTTATTTCATTAATTGCAGAGGTAGATAGACTGGAAAAACTTTCTAAGGTATTAGCTGATAAAATTTGGTTAGTTTATTTCAATAATTCTAGTGTTCCATTTATTACAAGCGACTCTCCAGTTGTGATGTATAATTTTATTAGAAATTCAGTTTCATACGCTGACAACGGTGTAGGAAGAGATGATACATTTATCTACTATCCATTATCTAGTAAAATTCTTATTAAAATAGTACCAAGGAACTTTTTGGGAGTAAAAGTGGAGAGTTTGAATAATACACTAGCAGTTCTTTCGAATCATGATACTCCTTTTATAAATTCAGTTAATAATCTTCAAGTTAGGCACTCTGAAAGACAGATATTTGTTCATTCAGATTTCATGGATTTCTTAAAGACTATTTCTAATACATAACCAAAATAACGCATTATTTTCGTTTTATATAAAGAAAACCCACTCACTCTTTTCACTTTGAGTGGTTTTTCTTGAAATATGATAAAATAGAAAAGATAATACATTAATTAAGGAAAGTAAAGATGGCAAGTAAAGAAAATGCAGAACGCAAGGAGCTGCATCGTAAAATTTGGGCGATTGCTGATGATGTTCGTGGAGCTGTAGATGGTTGGGATTTTAAGCAATATGTCCTAGGTATCCTTTTCTATCGTTTTATTTCAGAGCACATGGCAGACTATTTTGACCGTGCTGAGCATGAGGCTGGGGATTTAGAATTCCGTTATGCTGACTTAAGTGACCAAGAAGCTGAGCAAGATTTCAAACCAGGGACAGTTGAGGATAAGGGTTTCTTTATCCTTCCAAGTCAATTATTTGAAAATGTCGTCAAGAACGCTTCACAAAATGAAAATTTAAATGAAGAGTTGGCCAATATTTTTCAAGATATTGAAAAGTCAGCCATTGGCTTCAAATCAGAAGATGATATCAAAGGTTTGTTTGATAACTTGGATACACGAAGCAATATCCTTGGTGGAACTGTTCCAGAAAAAAATAAACGACTTTCTGACATTCTAAATGGTATCAATAGCATTAACTTTGGTAACTTTGAGGAAAATGACATCGATGCATTTGGGGATGCTTATGAGTTCTTGATTTCCAACTATGCAAGTAATGCAGGAAAAAGTGGGGGTGAATTTTTCACACCTCAGACAGTCTCTAAACTACTAGCTCGTCTAGTGATGGTCGGCAAGGACAAGATTAACAAGGTCTATGACCCAACATGTGGTTCAGGCTCTCTCCTCCTCCAGATGAAAAAACAATATGAAGAGCATATCCTAGAAGATGGTTTCTTTGGTCAAGAAATTAACATGACCAACTATAACTTGGCTCGTATGAACATGTTCTTGCACAATATCAATTACAATAACTTTGACATTAAGCGAGGGGACACCCTTTTAAATCCTCAACATTTGGAAGAAAAGCCTTTTGATGCTATTGTTTCTAACCCTCCGTATTCTGTCAAATGGGTGGGAGATGGAGATCCAACTCTAATAAATGATGACCGCTTTGCGCCAGCTGGTAAGCTAGCTCCTAAGTCAAAAGCTGACTTTGCCTTTATCATGCATAGTCTCAATCACTTGTCCAATAAAGGTCGAGCAGCTATTGTATGTTTTCCAGGAATTTTCTATCGTGGAGGAGCTGAAAAGACTATTCGTCAGTATCTAGTAGATAACAACTTTGTTGAAGCAGTGATTTCTCTTCCAGACAATCTCTTCTTTGGAACTTCTATCGCAACGACGATCTTGGTTTTGGCAAAAAATAAACTAGAGAACAAAACGCTCTTTATCGATGCGAGTAAGGAATTCAAAAAAGAAACTAACAACAATGTTTTGACGGATAGCAATATCGAACATATAGTTGAATTATTCTCTAATTATCAAAATGTTGACTATAAATCTGCTCTCGTTGATAATGAAGTGATTGGTTCAGAGCAGGATTATAACCTTTCTGTCTCAACCTATGTTGAACAAGAAGATACACGTGAGAAGATTGATATTGATGAGCTAAATAAAGAAATCGAAGAGACAGTTGCTAAGATTGATTACTTGCGTGCAGAGATAGATAAGATTGTAGAGGAATTGAGCCATGGCAAATGATGTAATTCTCTATAGAACTGATGATGGGGAGTCAGCTATTGAACTCCACTTGGATAATGGAACAGTCTGGTTGACCCAACAGGAACTAGCTGAGCTCTTTCAAACTTCCAAGCAAAACATTAGTAAACATATCAAGGCCATCTTTGAAGATGGTGAGTTGGATGAAACAGTGGTTGTCAACTATCAGTTGACAACCACTCGTCACGGTGCAATGGCTGGGAAAACTCAGTCAAAAAAAGTCGCCTTTTATAATCTCGATATGATTTTGGCGATTGGTTATCGTGTGCGTTCCCCTCGTGGAATCCAGTTTAGACACTATGCTTCGACAGTCTTGAAAGAGTATCTGATCAAAGGCTTTGCTATGGATGATGAGCGCTTGAAAAACTTGGGTGGAGGCTCTTACTTTAAAGAACTCCTTGAAAGAATCCGAGACATCCGCTCGAGTGAAAAAGTCTTTTATCGTCAGGTCTTGGATCTCTTTGCTACATCAAGTGACTATAATGCAAATTCACCAGAGGCAAAGAAATTCTTTGCGACAGTTCAAAACAAGATGCATTACGCCATTCACCACAATACTGCCAGCGAACTCATCTACAATCGTATTGATAGTGAAAAGGAGTTTCTGGGCTTGACCACTTTTAAGGGCGACCTCCCTACTCTATCTGAAGCAAAAGTTGCCAAGAACTATCTGACAGAAAAGGAACTCCGTGGGCTTAACCAGCTTGTATCAGGATATCTAGACTTTGCTGAAAGACAGGCAGAGCGAGAAGAGGTCATGACTATGGCTGACTGGGTAACACACGTAGATCGTATCCTTCAGGCTACTGGAGAAGACTTGCTGGACAATAGTGGCTCTATCTCTCGTGAACAGATGGAGAATAAGGTAGATAAGGAATATAAGAGCTATCAAACCAATACCCTCAGTCAAGTTGAAAAAGATTACCTCAAGGAAATTAAAAATATTGAAAATCTAGCCAAGGAAGGAGGTAACTGATGAACATCCTAGAAGAAATCCAAAACTTTTCCGTTGAGTGGAAAGAGTTGGGGGAAGTAGTAGATTATGAGCAACCAACAAAATATATTGTATCAAGTAAAGCTTATACTGACAGTAATGAAATTCCTGTTTTAACTGCGGGACAATCATTTATTCTAGGCTATACAAATGAAAAAGACGGTATTTATCATGCTAGCGAAAACAATCCTGTTATCATTTTTGATGATTTTACTACATCAAAACAATGGGTAGATTTTAAATTTAAAGTAAAATCATCAGCAATGAAAATGCTAACGATAAAAGATGAATTTGAAAACGAAGTTTTATTACGCTATGTATGGCATTATTTGGGTACAATAACTTATAAACCAGATCAACATGGTAGACAATGGATTGGAACTTATTCAAAGTTTCTTATTCCCATCCCACCCCTAGAAATTCAAGAAAAAATCGTGCAAATACTTGACAAATTCACCGATTATGTTACAGAATTGACCTCAGAATTGACCTTACGTAAAAAGCAATATTCTTATTTTAGAGATTATCTCTTGAACTTTGATGAAGATAGTTCGGGGGGGGGCGAACAATAAAGTATATCAGGTGGAGTGGAAGACGCTGGGGGAAGTTTGTGATGTGCGTGATGGAACACATGACTCGCCAAATAAAAAAGCTTTTGGTAAATATTTAATAACCTCCAAAAATGTCAAAAATGGTTCGATAATTTTTGATAGTGCTTATTTTATAAGTGAATCCGACTTTGATAATATTAACAAGAGAAGTAAAGTTGATATTGATGATTTGTTATTTACTATGATTGGAACTGTTGGAGAAATAGCTCATATTACTGAGGAGCCAGACTTTGCTATTAAAAACGTGGGATTGATTAAGACACAAAGTAGAATTTTAGCAAGATATTTATTACATTATTTACAGTCAACATATGCCAAAGATTATATTTTAAGTAATAGTAGTAAAGGTAGTCAAGTGTTTCTTGGACTTGGGAAATTAAGAAATTTTCCAATACCATATGTGGAACCTAAAATCCAGTCTCGTATCGTTCAAGTTTTAGACAACTTTGATACGGTTTGTAATGACCTTAACATCGGACTACCCAAGGAGATTGAACTACGCCAAAAACAGTACGAATATTTTCGAGAAAAACTCTTGACATTCACCGCCGAAGGCGTGTACACTGAGAGTAGAGTAGAGTAGAGGAGTGGGACAACTCCGCTATTATCAAGCTTTTACAGTGGGTATTTGGTCCAATTCGAGTGGAGTTGGGAGCAGTTGCAGAATATAGCAAAAAGAGGATTAGTGTGACAGAACTAACTCCTGAAACTTATGTTGGAGTTGATAATTTGTTACAAGATAGAAAAGGGAAAACAGTTGCTACATTCTTACCTAATCAAGGGAGTGTTACAACCTATAATCAGGGTGATATATTGATTGGTAATATCCGACCTTATCTAAAAAAAATCTGGTTTTCTAATCAAGTTGGTGGGTCAAGTGGAGATGTCTTGACAATTCAAAATTCTATAACCCCTTTTATGGAAAATAAGTATTTATATTATATTTTATCAGATGATCGATTCTTTAATTATAATGTGCAATACTCAAAAGGTTCTAAAATGCCACGAGGAGATAAGCAAGCAATTATGCAATATAAGTTTATATTGCCATCACTTACTGAACAAGAAAGAATCGTCTCTATTCTTGATAATTTTAACACTTTAACTAACTCTCTTTCTGAAGGTCTTCCAAAGGAAATTGAACTAAGACAGAAACAGTATGAATACTGGCGAGAACAATTATTAAACTTTACTAGATAAACTCTTTAATCATATTGAGATAGAATCTCAATTCAAACAAAAAAGGAAGCATGCTATGGTTGATTATTCAAAAGTACATGAAGTAATTGCGGAAACAAATGAAGGGATTCTCTTGGCTGAGTATCAACCAGAGTATCGCACAGATAGAGAGTATCAGTCAGAGGCTGATTTAGAAAATCAGTTGATTTCAGATTTGGTAAATTATCTTAACTACGAACGACTAGATATCCATACGCCTGAAGAGCTCTTAGCAAATGCCAAGGTGCAAATAGAAAAACTTAATAAGGTGACTTTTTCGAATGCTGAGTGGGATCGCTTTGTGGTAGAGTATTTAGACTGTCCCAATGAAGGTCTAGTTGAAAAAACTCGAAAAATTCAAGAAAATCATATCTATGACTTTGTTTTTGATGATGGACGGATTAAAAATATTTCCATTCTTGATAAGAAAAACATTCATAACAACAGCATGCAGGTCATCAACCAGGTGACCCAAGTGGGTACTCATACCAACCGTTATGATGTTACTATTTTAGTGAATGGTCTACCGTTAGTTCAGATTGAATTAAAGAGACGTGGAGTTAGTCTGCAAGAAGCCTTTAATCAGGTTCACCGTTATAGCAAGGAAAGCTTCAATAGCGAAAATTCTTTATACAAATACATTCAGATTTTTGTGATTTCGAATGGGACTTATACACGCTACTTTGCTAATACGACTGCTCAAAATAAAAATCACTATGAGTTCACCTGTGAATGGGCAGACCGTAAGAATAAAACAATTCACGATTTAGAAGACTTTACTGTCACTTTCTTAAGCAAGCGAGTGCTCTTAGAAGTTTTGACCAAGTATTGTGTTTTTGATGCTGATAATACCTTGCTCATCATGCGTCCTTATCAGATAGCAGCTACTGAGAGTATCATACGCAAGATTCATTCATCTAATGAGATGAAAAACTTTGGCTCTATCAATGCTTGTGGCTATATCTGGCATACGACGGGTTCTGGGAAAACTTTGACCAGCTTTAAGACTGCACGCTTGGCAACAGAGTTGAATTACGTTGACAAAGTGATATTCGTCGTTGATAGAAAAGACCTTGACTACCAGACCATGAAGGAGTATCAAAAATTCCAGCCAAATTCAGTCAATGGTAGCAACAATACCAAAGAACTCCAACGAAGTATCGAAGAAAATGATGATCGAATCATTGTCACAACTATTCAAAAGTTAAACAAGTTTATCACAGCAAATCCAAATCATGAAGTCTATGCTAAAAAATGTGTCTTGATTTTTGATGAGTGTCATCGTTCGCAGTTTGGGAAGGCGCAGAAGCGGATTAAGAAGGCCTTTAAACAGTATGCTTTGTATGGATTTACAGGAACACCGATTTTCCCAGAAAATAGCTTAACGGGTGAAACGACCCAGGAAGTTTTTGGAGAACAACTTCATAATTACGTTATCACAGATGCTATTCGAGATAAAAAAGTATTGAAGTTCAAGGTTGACTATAACTATATCAAGCCTGAAATCAATAAATATAGAGAAGCAGAAAAAGCAGTTGGTCAAGAGCTTGATGAGAAGAAACTCAAAAAGATGGAGAAGGAACTCCTTTTGCATCCAGAACGGATAGCAACCATCACAGAGTACCTGTTGAGAGTTTATAATGACAAAACGCATCGAAATCAACATTATACTCATAAGCAAAAACAACTGTTTGGATTTAATGCCATGCTGGCTGTACAAAGTATTGAAGCAGCAAAATTATACTATGAAGAAATCCAGCGACAACAAGCAGCTTTACCAGAAGCTAAACGCTTAAAAGTTGCAACCATTTTTAGCTTTGCACCTAACGAAGAACAGTCAACTTATGGGGAAATTCAAGACGAAGAGCTAGACCCTCAAGATACAGCTATGTCTCTATCTTCTAAAGAGTTTCTGGCTAAGGCAATCTACGACTATAATCAAATGTTCAAGACGAACTTTTCGACAGATGGTAAAGAGTTTCAAAATTACTATCGTGACCTTTCTAAACGAGTTAAGTCCAAGGAAGTGGATTTACTGATTGTAGTGGGTATGTTCTTGACAGGATTTGATGCTCCGACCATGAATACTCTCTTTGTCGATAAAAACCTTCGTTATCATGGATTGATTCAGGCATTCTCGAGAACCAATCGAATTTTTAATAGGGTTAAACCTTTTGGAAATATTGTTTGTTTTCGTGATTTAGAAAAGGCTACGCAAGAAGCTATTAAGACTTTTGGAGACACAAATAAGCTTGAAATCATCTTAGAAAAAAGCTTTAGTGAATACATGGATGGTTTTGTCGATCAGGTAACGGGTATCGAGGTCAAAGGATATACTGCGGTTTGTCGGGAAATTCTGGAAAAATTCCCAAATCCGCAAGAAATTGAAACCGAGCATGATAAAAAGGAGTTTGTTAAGTTATTTGGTGAGTTGTTGAAACTTGATAATGTTCTTCGAAATTATGACGAATTCCAAGAAATCGACAAACCTATTTCTGAAGGTTATCTTCAAGATTTAAGAAGTGCCTATGTGGAAATTCGAGATGAATTTTTGAATCTTAAAAACTATGAAAAGACCAAGGATTTGGATGTTGACCTTTCAGATGTCGAATTTGAAATTGAGTTATTAAAAACTGATGAGATTAACCTAGACTATATCTTGGCATTGATTGTTGAAAAATCGAAGAATTCTGAGTCTAAAGAAGTAATGAAAGCAGAAGTTAGTCGTGTGATTCGTTCTAGTATCGATATCCGTGCCAAAGAAGAGTTGGTTATTGGGTTTATCAATGACACCGATTTGCAAAAATTGAAAGACCATGATGGGATTATCAATGCTTTCTATGAATATGGCAAGGAGCGCAAGAAAATCGCAATCCATGACCTAGCTGAGTCTGAGAAACTTGTAGCTGATTACCAATTATTCATAGACAAATCAATTCAACGAGGTTATGCTGAAAACAGTGGGACTGATTTGGATTCGATTATTCCACCAACTTCTCGTAGACAGGGAGCGCGTGAACGGAAAAAGCAAGAAGTTTTACGTAAGATTCAGTTGTTAGTAGAGACTTATTCAGGTATTTAAGGATTGTTGACTAATATTTATTAGAAAAATCAGGCTCTACAAAAAATACTATTTATTCGCTCATAATTCGCTCATTTTTAAGATATAACTTTGTTTCCATATTTCCTGGAAACTGATCAAAAGCAAGGAGAAAGATGGAACAAACTAATCAAAAATCTCAATGCCAGCAACTCTGGGCGAGAAACAAATACCTCGTTTTGAGCCATTCCAGCAATATTTACAATGAGATTCGCCAATACTTGAAGAATGAAGAGGTGGAGGTGAGTCAGGTTCAGGAGATGATCGACCGTGCCTGTCAGATTCCAGAACACAGGGGTCAGGTTTGCAATGCTTTTCAGCATATTTGGGGTTATTTCAAAAAGAAAGCGACAGATGCTGAACGTAAGGACTACATGCTCTTGCTGGATCGCTACCGCTTTGGTCAGGCTTCCAAGGAAGATGTTATTGATAAGACTAGAGACTTGCTTAAACGCTATCCAAATACCTACTTGCAACATTCGACTTTACTGAAAGGAGATTCCCATGAGACTTTGGCATGAGGCTTTGATTTCACAACTTCCCCATCCTCAGCTTTTGGGGCAACATCGAGAGTGTTGCGCCCTGCGTGGCAATGGCTGGGGCAGAAAGCATGCGACGGTGGACTATATCTTTACTCACTCGCCCTATCGTCTCTATGCCTATCATCGCTTGATCATGGAGGAAATGGCTGACCGTGGCTATAATGTCAGTCCAGAGTGGATGGATAAAAACTACCGTGGTAAAATTTGCCCTCCATATGAAGATTTGGGAGAGGAGAAGTTGACTAGTCCTATATACAGCGAACATGACGAAGCCTACTATAAGGAGTGCCTGGACAATCTCCAAGAGAAGGGGATTGAGCTGGAGTAAACGTAAGGATTACCAGCACTTTATACCTCTTCTCGCAATTTTTTTCGAATAATAAAGATGAGACCTTTGGAATTTTTCTAAGGTCTTCTTTTTATAAATGTTAGGATTTACTTTTAATAACTTTTGAGTTATAATTTTAAAAAACCAAGCGTGAGTTGAGGAACTTAAAAGAAAGAGGATTAAGTGATGAAGAATAATGCTATTGGTAGTAATTGGAAGGATGTCCGATCTGAACTCTTTACCAAGGAGGAAATCCTTGAAAGTGATATGCGAGTGTTTATCATAAGTGAGCTGATTGAGGCTAGGCATGAATAAGGAATCACTCAGAAAAAACTAGAAGAACTCAGTGGAGTAAGCCAGCCTGTCATAGCTAGGATGGAAACAGGAAAGACAAGTCCTCAGTTGGACACAGTCTTAAAAGTCCTAGCCAGTTTAGGAAAGACACTAGCAGTCGTCCCACTTGAACAGAAAAAAGGTTGATAGGGATGAAATGACTTGGTTGGCTAAAATCATCCACTGGATAATTTTACCTCCCGTCCGCACTTTTCAGGGGAATATCAGAATTACAAAAGAAAAATCAACCTATAGTCTTTTCTAATAACAAGTCATAGTCACTTATAAGAATTACTAATAACGTATTTGAGTATTCCTACTAAAACACAGCCAAAAACAAGCTATACAAAGGATTTGAGGCAGTTGCCTCAGGTCTTTTTCTTTTGTTCAAAAAAGAGATATAGTTTCAAACTATATCAAAGCCTAATTTTTTACAATTATACAGACGCTTTCTTTTCTGTTAAGATAGTTTCAACAACAAATTTTGGAGGACACATCATGTCAACTACAATCATCGGTTTCCCTCGTTTGGGCGAATTCCGCGAATTAAAATTTACAACTGAAAAATACTTTAGAAAAGAAATCTCAGAAGAAGAACTCCTTGCAGCAGCAAAAGAATTGCGCGCTAAACACTGGAACATCGTCAAAGAAAAAGGCATCACTGAAATCCCATCAAATGACTTTTCTCACTATGACAACTTCCTAGATGCAGCTTTCCTTTTCAACGTGGTACCTGCTTCCGTTCAAAACTTGGACTTGTCTGATCTTGAGCGCTACTTCGCTTTGGGTCGTGGTTACCAAGGAGAAAAAGGAGACGTTCGCGCCCTTCCGATGAAGAAATGGTTCAACACTAATTACCATTACATCGTTCCTAAGTTTGAAAAAGACACTCAAGTTAAACTTGCAGGTCACAAGATTTTCGATGAGTTCCAAGAAGCTAAAGAACTTGGTCTCAACACTCGTCCTGTTCTTGTAGGTCCATTCACTTTCCTTCAATTGTCAGACTTTGAAGAAGGCGTGAAAGCAGAAGATTTCGTAGATAGCTTAGTAGCTGCTTACCAAGAAGTTTTTGCTAAATTGGCTGAACTTGGTGCGACTCGCATCCAATTGGACGAAGCTGCTCTTGTCAAAGACTTGACAGCCGAAGAAAAAGCACTCTTCTTGAACCTCTACAACAAATTGTTGGCTGATAAAAAAGGTCTTGAAGTCTTGCTTCAAACTTACTTTGGTGACGTTCGTGATGTTTACTCTGACCTTGTGAAATTGCCAGTAGATGCTATCGGTCTTGATTTCGTTGAAGGTAAGAAAACTCTTGAACTCGTTAAAGGTGGTTTCCCAGCTGACAAGACTCTTTATGCAGGTATTGTCAATGGTAAAAACATCTGGCGTAACAACTACGAAAAGAGCTTGGCTGTTCTTGAGCAAATCCCAGCTGAAAACATTGTGTTGACAAGCTCATGCTCACTTCTTCATGTGCCATTTACAACTGCTAATGAAGAATTTGAACCAGCTATCTTGAACCACTTTGCCTTTGCAGTTGAAAAATTGGATGAGATTCGTGATTTGGATGCTATCCGCAATGGTCAAGGTGAAGAAGCACTTGCAACCAACAAAGAACTCTTTGCGACTGAGCGTGTTGGTGAAAATGCTGAACTTCGTGCGCGCATCGCTGGTTTGACAGACGCTGACTACACTCGTTTGCCAGCCTTTGCAGAGCGTGAAGCTATCCAAGAAGAAGCTTTCAAACTTCCAGCTCTTCCAACAACAACTATCGGTTCATTCCCTCAAACAAAAGAAGTTCGTGCCAAACGTTTGGCTTACCGTAAAGGTGAATTGTCTCAAGAAGAGTACGACGCTTTCCTTGCTGAAACAATTGATGAATGGATTAAGTGGCAAGAAGATATCGACTTTGATGTCCTTGTTCACGGTGAATTTGAGCGTAACGACATGGTTGAGTACTTCGGTCAAAACTTGTCAGGTTACCTCTTCTCTAAAAACGGTTGGGTACAATCATACGGTATGCGTGGGGTGAAACCACCAATCATCTGGGGTGATGTCACTCGTCTTAACCCTATCACTGTTAAATGGTCTAGCTATGCACAAAGCCGTACAAACAAACCTGTTAAAGGTATGTTGACTGGACCTGTTACCATCCTCAACTGGTCATTCCCACGTGAAGACATCTCTATCAAGGATTCAACTCTTCAAATCGCCCTTGCTATCAAGGATGAAGTGCTTGACCTTGAAGCTGCTGGTGTGAAAATCATCCAAATCGACGAGGCTGCTCTTCGTGAGAAATTGCCGCTCCGTCGTAGCGACTGGTACGAAGACTACCTTGACTGGGCAATTCCTGCCTTCCGCTTGGTACACTCAACAGTAGCGCCAGACACACAAATCCACACTCACATGTGTTACTCAGAATTTACAGATATCATCCCAGCTATCGACAACTTGGATGCGGACGTTATCTCATTTGAGGCAAGCCGTTCAAACCTTGAAATCTTGGACGAACTCAAAGCGAAAAACTTCCAAACAGAAGTGGGTCCTGGGGTTTACGATATCCACTCACCTCGTGTGCCAAATGAAGGCGAAATCGACCACACAATCGAAGCCATTCTTGCTAAAGTGCCAAGCAAGAAAGTTTGGATCAACCCTGACTGTGGTTTGAAAACACGTGGTATTCCAGAAACAAAAGAAAGCTTGATCCGCCTTGTGGAAGCAGCTAAAGCTGCGCGTGAGAAATTGTAAGATAGGATTTCTCTAGAAGCACTGTTTGGTCAATCTGCCTGTTTCACTTGGATTCTAGGAATCCAGCTAACGAAAAAATCAACTAGAAAAGGATAATGACTATGTCACGCCAAACACCGTCACTCTCATTTGAAGTGTTCCCTCCAAACCCAGCCGTGGGTAATGATAAAATTATTTCTGCTCTTCAAGATATGCAGGAGTTGGCTCCTCACTTTATCAGTGTAACTGCCAGCAATAATAAATTTAATATCAAGGAAACGACGGTTCGTTTGGCTGACTTTATCCAAAATGACTTGGCGATTCCGACTATTGCTCACTTGCCAGCCATCTATTTGACCAAGGACAAGGTTGCTGAAACCATTGCTGACTTGGACAAGGTTGGGGTGCAGAAAATCTTGGCTCTTCGTGGGGATATCATTCCAGATGTAGAGCCACAAAAGGATTTCCGCTACGCTACTGACTTGATTGAGTTCATCAAGGAACAAGCCCCTCACTTTGATATTGTTGGTGCTTGTTATCCAGAAGGTCACCCTGATTCGCCAAATCAGATTTCAGATATTCAAAATCTTAAGAAGAAAGTAGATGCAGGCTGTTCGAGCCTTGTAACTCAGCTTTTCTTTGACAATGAGCGCTTCTATGATTTCCAAGACAAGTGCATCTTGGCTGGGATTGATGTTCCTATTCATGCAGGGATTATGCCAATTCTGAATCGAAATCAGGCTCTCCGTCTCTTGAAAACTTGTGAGAATATCCATCTTCCACGCAAATTTAAAGCCATCTTAGACAAGTATGAGCATGACCCTGAGTCGCTCAGAGCAGCAGGACTTGCCTATGCAGTGGACCAAATCGTGGACTTGGTAACTCAGGATGTCGCCGGTGTGCATCTTTACACCATGAACAATGCTGAAACAGCAAAATACATTCACCAAGCAACCCATGCCTTGTTTAATCATCAGTCTCTAGGATAATAAAAAGCAAACCATTCTTCTCAGGTGAGGGGAATGGTTCCTTTTTAATGGTAAAGACCGCACTTTTTAAGAGAAATATGATAAAATAGACTCTGTACGTACTTGATACAAAGATGAGGGTATTTAGGTTATTAAGGATTTTTTTACAGAAATGTTCGGCAAGCCGAACCTTCCAAAATATCTTGAGAATTGAACACGCCTACAACTCTTTGGAAAAAGATAAATCTGCCTAGGAGCAGTCGCTCCGTCGTTCGATTTCCTATTTTCCTTTGAGTTGCTTGACGGCTTAGTATCTTGATTTTTGTAGGCAAGGCGTATAATATTATCAATCCAAAGGGGATTAAAATGACAAAACAAGTGTTCCAAACGACTTTTGCGGGTCGTGAGTTAATTGTAGAGACTGGTCAGGTTGCTAAGCAAGCGAATGGCGCAGTTGTCGTTCGTTACGGTGAGTCAACTGTCTTGACTGCGGCCGTTATGTCTAAGAAAATGGCAACTGGGGATTTCTTCCCACTTCAAGTCAACTATGAAGAAAAAATGTATGCGGCTGGGAAGTTTCCTGGTGGCTTTATGAAACGTGAAGGACGTCCTTCAACGGATGCGACATTGACAGCGCGTTTGATTGACCGTCCAATCCGTCCTATGTTTGCGGAAGGTTTCCGTAACGAAGTCCAAGTGATTAACACAGTACTTTCTTATGATGAAAATGCCTCTGCACCTATGGCAGCTATGTTTGGTTCTTCTTTAGCGCTTTCTATCTCAGACATTCCATTTGATGGACCAATTGCTGGGGTACAAGTGGGCTATGTAGATGGCCAAATCATCATCAACCCTAGTCAAGAACAAGCAGAGCAATCGCTTCTTGAACTGACAGTAGCTGGTACCAAACACGCTATCAATATGGTAGAGTCTGGTGCCAAAGAATTGTCAGAAGAAATCATGTTGGAAGCTCTTCTTAAAGGGCATGAAGCAGTCAAAGAATTGATTGCCTTCCAAGAAGAAATTGTTGCTGCTGTTGGTAAGGAAAAAGCAGAAGTGGAATTGCTTCATGTGGATGCGGACTTGCAAGCTGAAATCATCGCAGCCTACAACAGTGATCTCCAAAAAGCGGTTCAAGTAGAAGAAAAATTGGCTCGTGAAGCTGCAACTCAAGCAGTCAAAGACCAAGTAACTGCTGTTTACGAAGAAAAATATGCAGACCACGAAGAATTTGACCGTATCATGCGTGATGTGGCTGAAATCTTGGAACAAATGGAACACGCTGAAGTGCGCCGTTTGATCACAGAAGACAAGGTGCGTCCTGACGGTCGTAAGGTCGATGAAATCCGTCCTTTGGATGCGGTTGTTGACTTCCTTCCTCGTGTGCACGGTTCTGGTCTCTTCACTCGTGGACAAACTCAGGCTCTTTCAGTCTTGACCCTGGCTCCGATGGGTGAAACTCAAATCATTGATGGTTTGGATCCTGAGTACAAGAAACGCTTTATGCACCACTATAACTTCCCTCAATACTCTGTAGGGGAAACAGGTCGTTACGGTGCGCCTGGTCGTCGTGAAATCGGTCACGGTGCCTTAGGTGAGCGTGCTCTTGCTCAAGTCTTGCCAAGTTTGGAAGAATTTCCATATGCGATCCGCTTGGTAGCAGAAGTCTTGGAATCAAATGGTTCTTCATCTCAAGCTTCTATCTGTGCGGGAACTCTTGCCCTTATGGCTGGTGGTGTACCAATCAAGGCGCCAGTAGCTGGTATTGCTATGGGACTTATCTCAGATGGGAATAACTACACAGTATTGACAGATATCCAAGGTTTGGAAGATCACTTTGGAGACATGGACTTTAAGGTTGCTGGTACTCGTGACGGGATTACAGCCCTTCAAATGGATATTAAGATTCAAGGGATTACTGCAGAAATCTTGACTGAGGCCCTTGCTCAAGCCAAGAAAGCGCGTTTTGAAATCCTTGATGTGATTGAAGCAACTATTCCAGAAGTTCGTCCAGAATTGGCTCCAACTGCTCCGAAAATTGATACCATCAAGATTGATGTGGACAAGATCAAGATTGTTATCGGTAAAGGTGGGGAAACCATCGACAAGATTATCGCCGAAACAGGCGTTAAGATTGATATCGACGAAGAAGGAAATGTGTCTATCTACTCTAGCAACCAAGATGCTATTAACCGTGCTAAAGAAATCATTGCAGGTTTGGTTCGTGAAGCCAAAGTGGATGAAGTTTACCATGCTAAGGTTGTTCGTATCGAGAAATTTGGTGCCTTTGTTAACCTCTTTGACAAGACAGATGCCCTCGTTCACATTTCTGAGATGGCTTGGACGCGTACTAACCGTGTAGAAGATTTGGTAGAAATCGGAGACGAAGTCGATGTTAAGGTTATTAAGATTGATGAAAAAGGCCGTGTTGATGCTTCTATGAAGGCTCTTCTTCCTCGTCCGCCAAAACCTGAGCATGATGAAAATGGTGAAAAGTCTGAGAGACCTCACCGCCCACGTCATCACAAGGACCACAAACCTAAGAAAGAATTTACAGAAACACCAAAAGATTCAGAATAAGAAAAGGAGAAATGTATGGGATGGTGGCGCGAAACCATTGATATCGTAAAAGAAAATGATCCAGCGGCCCGCACCACTTTGGAGGTTTTGCTGACTTATCCAGGTGTCAAGGCCTTGGCGGCCCACCGTCTCTCGCATTTTCTCTGGAAGCATGGCTTCAAACTCCTGGCTCGTATGCACAGTCAGTTCTGGCGCTTTTGGACTCAGATTGAGATTCATCCAGGAGCCCAGATCGATTCAGGTGTCTTTATTGACCACGGTTCTGGCTTGGTGATTGGTGAGACGGCGATTGTTGAAAAAGGCGTTCTTCTCTATCACGGAGTGACTCTCGGTGGGACAGGGAAGGATGTTGGCAAACGTCATCCGACTGTGCGTAAAGGTGCTCTCATATCAGCCCATGCCCAGGTTATCGGACCGGTGGAAATCGGTGCAAATGCCAAGGTCGGTGCTGCAGCAGTTGTCGTAGCAGATGTACCTAGTGATGTGACGGTTGTTGGTATCCCGGCCAAAATTGTCCGCCTTCATGGTAAAAAAGATGAGCCAGTCATTCACGAAGTCGAAGAAAAACGAGAGTATTATGTCAATAAACTCGAGCAGGCTAAAGAAGCCAGTCACAGATCGTCTGGGCTGTAGAGGATACCTATATGATTCAAGCAAGAAGCGAGTTAAGCCATGAGGAGCTATCTGAGGCAAAAAAACTAATTAACTGTTGTCAAGTCTATGATGGAACTTATCGTGATCCCTATCTTTCTAACATGCTTAATTTTGACCCAAACATGCCCGCCTTTTTCCTTTATTATGAAGAAGGCGAACTTGTTGGTCTCTTAACTGTCTATGCTGATGACCAAGATGTGGAAGTGTCGATACTGGTTCATCCAGATTATCGTCGTCAGGGAATTGCGCGTGCTCTGTTTACGAGTTTTGAGAAAGAAACGGCTTCTTTCCCTATTCGTTCAGTGACTTTTCAGACAGAACGTATTTTTCTAGAACGTCATCCTGATTTTGTCAGCAACTGGGGATTGGTCGAGGATGAAGAGACAGAAACCTGGTTAGGTAAGGATAGAAGACCTTATCCGTTAGCAAATGTTTCTAATCTTGAAGTTTTGTTAGCAGATAGTTCGTATCAAGAGCAAATTAGTCAGTTAAAATTCCAGGCATTTTCAGAGGAACACGAATCGAGAGAAGTTGTGGATAGATATGTCGCTGAAGCTCTGAAGGATCCAGAAAGTCGTCTATATATTTTATTAAAAAACGGTCAGGTTATTGGGACTTGCACGGTAGATTTATCGACTAATACGAATTACTTCTATGGTTTGGCAATATCGGAACCTGAACGTGGAAAAGGCTATGGAAGCTACTTAGCAAAATCTCTAGTCAACCAACTGATTGAGCAAAATGATAAGGAATTTCAGATTGCAGTAGAGGATAGTAACGTGGGTGCCAAACATTTGTATGAAAAAATCGGCTTTGTCAAACAGACCCAGGTGGTTTATCTGAATGAGAAAGGAGCAAGGGATTCCGAAGTGTAGAGAGATTCGGACTGAAATTGAATTGAACTCTTAGTGATGAAACTAATTGTTCTTGGATTTTGGTTTTCCTGACTATTATTTTATGATTAAAATCTATGACAGCTTGAGCCGGAAGTAGACAGGAGAGGCGCTTGAATGTTTAAGAATGAACCTTTCTGCTGCAGATTGGAATCGCTGTTGTCTAGCTGATTTTTCTTGTCCAGCAAGGATTTTGCTGATACTTTGATTAGCTTAGGTCTAATCATATGGGCCTATCCCGCTAAGTGAAGGCGAAGCAGAACTAGAAAGGAAACTACAAGAATGGCAGTATATTTTTACGGCTGTATCACCATGGATGGCTACTTGGCAGACAGCAAGCACAGGATAGACTGGCTCCATCAGCTTGGTTCTGTAGAGGATACAAGCTATGATGACTTTTACAGGCAAATGGATATCACCATCATGGGCAAGCGGACCTTTGAGGAAATCCAAGATTTGCAAGATGTAGAAAGTTTTTATCAAGCTACGGAAAACTATGTCTTTACGCATGATAGGTACCTGCCTGTCAGTAATTACCAGCCAGTAGCTGAGGATGTGGTGGACTTTGTTCACCAGATCGACAAAGGCAAAAATGTCTTTGTGATTGGTGGTAATTCCTTGGTAGGACCGCTCTTGGATGCGGATCTTTTCGACCACCTCATTATTCAGATAGCGCCCCTTATCCTAGGAAAGGGGGTTCCCCTCTTTACCCAAGAGGAAGGGCAACGCTTTTACCAACTAGATAGCCTCAGACGATTTGGTCCTTTTGCAGAGCTGGTTTTCAGCCGAAAAAGTCAGAAATAGAGAAGGGAGTGGACCGCATGATTAAAATTTACGACACCATGTCTCGTGATTTGCGAGAATTTGTCCCGATTGAGGACGGCAAAGTCAAGATGTATGTTTGTGGGCCAACCGTGTATAACTATATCCACGTGGGGAATGCCCGCTCAACAGTGGCTTTTGACACCATTCGTCGCTATTTTGAGTATCGTGGGTACGAGGTTGCCTATATTTCCAATTTTACGGATGTGGATGATAAGATTATCAACCGTGCCAAGGAAGAAGGTATAACGCCTCAGGAGGTTGCGGACAAGTACATCGCTGCCTTTCGTGAGGATGTGACGGCCTTGGGTGTCAAACCTGCGACTCGCCATCCGCGTGTAGTGGAGTTTATGGCGGATATCATCCGCTTTGTGGAAGACTTGATTGAAAAAAGTTTTGCCTATGAGAGCCAAGGGGATGTTTACTTCCGTGTGGAAAAATCCCACAACTATGCCAAATTAGCAAATAAAACCTTGGAAGATTTGGAGCTAGGTGCTTCAGGTCGTACCGATGAAGAAACGGCTCGTAAGGAAAATCCTGTAGATTTTGCCCTCTGGAAAGCTGCCAAGCCAGGCGAGATTTCTTGGGATAGTCCTTGGGGACCTGGTCGTCCAGGCTGGCACATCGAGTGTTCAGTCATGTCAACAGAGATTTTGGGCGACACCATTGATATTCACGGTGGTGGAGCTGACCTAGAGTTTCCACACCACACCAATGAAATTGCCCAGTCAGAAGCCAAAACTGGTCAGACCTTTGCCAACTACTGGATGCACAATGGCTTTGTCAATATCGATAATGTCAAGATGTCCAAATCCTTGGGCAACTTTATTACAGTGCATGATGCCCTCAAAACCCTCGATGGGCAAGTGCTTCGTTTCTTCTTTGCGACTCAGCATTACCGCAAGCCAATCAACTTTACGGAAAAAGCGGTGCGCGATGCAGAGACTAATCTTAAGTATCTGAAGAATACTTACGAGCAACCTTTTACAGGAAATGTGGACGCCCAAGAGTTACAATCCTTTAAAGATAAGTTTGTAGCGGCTATGGATGAGGATTTCAACTCTGCCAACGGTATTACAGTAGTCTTTGAAATGGCCAAGTGGATTAACTCTGGCAATTATGATGCAAGTGTTAAGCAAGCTCTTGCGGATATGTTAGAAGTCTTTGGAATTGTCTTTGTTGAGGAAGTTTTGGATGTAGAGATTGAAGACTTGATCCAAAAACGTCAAGAAGCGCGTGCAAATCGTGACTTTGCGACAGCGGATCAAATCCGTGACCAATTGGCTGCTCAAGGAATTAAGCTCCTTGATACCAAAGATGGAGTGAGGTGGACACGTGATTGATGTCAATCTCATTAACGGGATTGCGCTAGCTTTTGAAGGAGATGCGGTTTATTCCATGTATATTCGCCGCCACCTCATCCTCAAAGGCATGACCAAACCCAATAAACTCCATCAAGAAGCGACCAAGTATGTTTCAGCCAAGGCTCAAGCTCGCCTGATTGCCCTCATGTTGGAGGAGCAAGTTCTAACGGAAAAAGAAGAAGAAATCTACAAACGTGGTCGCAATACCAATAGCCACACCAAGGCTAAAAATGCTGATGTAGTGACTTACCGTATGTCCACAGGTTTTGAAGCCGTCATGGGCTATCTCCATATGACTGCTAATCTAGAACGTCTTGAGAGCTTGATTTCGTGGTGCATCCAAAAAGTGGAGGGCTAGGACATGATGGCAAAAGAACTACAAGACTGGTTTCCTGAAGCTCAGATTTCAGACCAACCAGTAGAGAAAGAAGGCTATCTCACGCTCCCTTTAGCTTCTCAGCAGTGGATTTTGTTGGAGGAAGCTGGTCTCAGTGAGCGTGAAAAGCAGTTGGTTGCCCTGTTGACCCAGCAGGAGCAAGCTCGTTCGCTCAATCCTTGGTATTCTTATCTGGTTGAGGGGAAGGGACAGGCACCGAAAACTTTTAAAAAGATTCAGTTGGTTTATTGTCATCTTTCCTATTTTCAGCAGGAAAATCTAGCTTCTTGGCTAGATATGATGCGGACTCTTTTTCCCAACTGTCAGACGGTGCTTCAAGTCGGAGCTCAGGATTATGTTTTCGTGCTTCAACAAGATAGATATACCTCTGTACGAGCTATTTTAAGTGATACGATTGAAGCGGTTGAGTATGACTTTGGACTGCGTCTCTCTATCATGTTAGGTCAGGTTTGGTCTCAGACAGGACATCAAGCCCTATCAGACTTAATCAAAGCGGAGCGCGATTTGTTTAAGACTTGGTGGCGTCAAGGTCACCAAGGTGTTCATACTTTTTCTCAGCTCTATCTTTGGAGTATGGGAGAAAGACTCGTTGACCTGAGAGTCATTAAAGAATGTCTGCACCAGATGATTTTGGACCAGGATCAGATTCAGGAAATCATTCTTTCTCTTTGGGAAAATAGTGCTGTCTTAACTAAAACAGCCCAGCAACTCTATCTGCACCGTAATTCTCTTCAATACAAGATTGATAAATGGGAAGAATTGACAGGGCTTCAGTTGAAGGAATTGACTGACCTGACCTTGTGTTATCAGTTGATTTTACCAGATATTTTATAAAGTTTTGTGCAAGTTGCACAGAACTTTTTTATTTTTTTGGTCACCTTGCCATAGAAAAGTAAAGCGTTTTCATCTATAATAAAACTATCAAAAGACAAAAGGAGTTCACCTCATGGTAGAATTGAATCTTAAAAACATTTACAAAAAATATCCAAACAGCGAACACTATTCAGTTGAAGACTTCAACTTGGACATCAAAGACAAAGAATTTATCGTTTTCGTAGGTCCTTCAGGATGTGGTAAATCAACTACTCTTCGTATGATTGCTGGTCTTGAAGACATCACAGAAGGTACTGCATCTATCGATGGCGTGGTTGTCAACGACGTAGCTCCAAAAGACCGTGACATCGCCATGGTATTCCAAAACTACGCTCTTTACCCACACATGACTGTTTATGACAACATGGCTTTCGGTTTGAAATTGCGTAAATACAGCAAAGAAGACATCGACAAACGTGTGCAAGAAGCAGCTGAAATCCTTGGATTGAAGGAATTCTTGGAACGTAAACCTGCTGACCTTTCAGGTGGTCAACGTCAACGTGTTGCCATGGGGCGTGCGATTGTCCGTGATGCAAAAGTATTCTTGATGGACGAACCTTTGTCAAACTTGGATGCAAAACTTCGTGTATCAATGCGTGCTGAAATTGCGAAAATTCACCGTCGTATCGGAGCTACAACTATCTATGTAACTCACGACCAAACAGAAGCAATGACACTTGCAGACCGTATCGTTATCATGTCAGCAACTAAGAACCCTGCTGGTACAGGCACTATCGGACGTGTAGAACAAATCGGTTCTCCTCAAGAAGTTTACAAAAACCCAGTTAACAAATTCGTTGCAGGATTCATCGGAAGCCCAGCAATGAACTTCATCAACGTGAAATTGGTTGGTAGCGAAATTGTTTCTGACGGTTTCCGTTTGAAAGTGCCAGAAGGTGCTTTGAAAGTTCTTCGTGAAAAAGGTTACGAAGGTAAAGAATTGATCTTCGGTATCCGTCCAGAAGATGTGAATGCAGAGGAAGCATTCCTTGAAACATTCCCAGAATCAGTTGTAAAAGCTACTATCTCTGTATCAGAATTGCTTGGTTCAGAATCTCACCTATACTGCCAAGTTGGTAAAGATGAATTCGTTGCTAAAGTTGATGCTCGTGACTACTTGCAAACAGGCGCAACAGTTGAACTTGGATTTGACTTGAACAAAGCACACTTCTTCGATGTAGAAACTGAAAGAACAGTTTACTAAGATAAATGAAATGTCAAAACACTGCTAGAGAAATCTGGCAGTGTTTTTTGAAATGTGGATTGATTGAGAGGGAATTTTCTAGTTTTCATATTCTTAAAAAAGTGATAAAATGGTAGGAAGAATTGGAGAGTAGAGATGCCGAAAGAAGTGAATTTGACGGGCGATGAGGTTGTCGCTTTAACGCAAAAATATTTATCAAAAGAAGATGTTGCTTTTGTCCATAAGGCCTTAGTCTATGCTGTTGAATGCCACAGTGGCCAGTATAGGAAATCTGGCGAACCTTACATTATTCACCCTATCCAAGTGGCAGGGATTTTAGCCAAGCTTAAGCTAGATGCCGTAACGGTTGCTTGTGGTTTCTTGCATGATGTGGTAGAAGATACAGATGCGACCTTGGATGATTTGGAGATAGAGTTTGGCCCTGATGTGCGGGTAATCGTCGATGGGGTTACCAAACTTGGTAAGGTCGAGTACAAATCGATCGAGGAGCAATTGGCGGAAAATCATCGTAAGATGCTCATGGCCATGTCTGAGGACATCCGTGTTATCTTGGTCAAACTGTCTGACCGCTTGCACAATATGCGGACGCTGAAACACCTTCGAAAAGACAAACAGGAGCGTATTTCTAAAGAAACCATGGAAATCTATGCACCTCTTGCTCACCGTTTGGGGATTTCTAGCGTCAAATGGGAATTGGAAGATCTATCTTTCCGTTATCTCAACCCAACGGAGTTTTACAAGATTACCCATATGATGAAGGAAAAGCGCAGAGAGCGTGAAGCCTTGGTGGATGAGGTAGTCACAAAATTAGAGGAATATACGACAGATCGTCACTTGAAAGGGAAGATTTATGGTCGTCCCAAGCATATTTACTCGATTTTCCGCAAAATGCAGGACAAGAGAAAACGGTTTGAGGAAATCTATGATCTGATTGCCATTCGTTGTATTTTAGATACCCAAAGTGATGTTTATGCCATGCTTGGTTATGTGCATGAGCTTTGGAAACCAATGCCAGGTCGCTTTAAAGATTATATCGCTAACCGCAAGGCCAATGGTTACCAGTCTATCCATACGACTGTTTATGGACCAAAAGGGCCAATCGAATTCCAGATTCGGACCAAGGAAATGCACGAGGTGGCTGAGTACGGAGTTGCGGCTCACTGGGCTTATAAGAAAGGCATCAAGGGGCAGGTTAACAGCAAGGAATCAGCTATCGGGATGAACTGGATCAAGGAGATGATGGAGCTCCAAGACCAGGCTGATGATGCCAAGGAATTTGTGGATTCAGTTAAGGAAAACTATCTGGCTGAGGAGATTTACGTCTTTACCCCAGATGGAGCTGTCCGTTCCCTTCCAAAAGATTCAGGACCGATTGACTTTGCTTACGAAATCCATACAAAAGTTGGGGAAAAAGCAACTGGTGCCAAGGTCAATGGTCGTATGGTTCCACTGACAACCAAGCTCAAGACAGGGGATCAGGTTGAAATTGTCACCAACCCTAACTCCTTTGGACCGAGCCGTGACTGGCTCAACATGGTCAAGACCAGCAAGGCGCGTAATAAGATTCGTCAATTCTTTAAAAATCAAGACAAGGAATTGTCTGTCAACAAGGGTCGTGAAATGCTGATGGCTCAGTTCCAAGAAAATGGCTATGTGGCCAATAAATTCATGGACAAGCGTCATATGGACCAAGTTCTACAAAAGACCAGCTACAAGACAGAAGAATCCCTCTTTGCGGCCATTGGTTTTGGCGAAATCGGTGCCATTACCGTCTTTAATCGTCTGACTGAAAAGGAACGCCGTGAGGAAGAACGTGCCAAGGCCAAGGCGGAGGCAGAAGAACTTGTCAAAGGTGGCGAGGTAAAGGTTGAAAACAAAGAAACCCTCAAGGTTAAGCATGAGGGTGGTGTGGTCATTGAAGGAGCCTCAGGTCTCCTAGTGCGGATTGCCAAGTGTTGTAATCCTGTTCCTGGTGACGATATTGTTGGCTATATCACCAAGGGTCGTGGTGTGGCTATTCACCGTGTGGACTGTATGAACCTGCGCGCCCAAGAAAACTACGAGCAACGTCTCCTTGATGTGGAGTGGGAAGACCAGTACTCTAGCTCAAATAAGGAGTATATGGCTCATATCGATATCTACGGCCTCAACCGTACAGGGTTGTTGAACGATGTACTGCAAGTTCTTTCAAACACAACTAAGAATATCTCAACAGTCAACGCCCAACCAACCAAGGATATGAAATTTGCTAATATCCATGTGTCCTTCGGCATTGCCAACCTCTCGACGCTGACCACGGTCGTGGACAAGATTAAGAGTGTGCCAGAAGTTTACTCTGTCAAACGGACTAACGGTTAATTGCCCTAGCTCTTACTAGAAAGGCTATTATGAAAATCATTATCCAACGGGTTACAAAAGCCCAAGTGAGTATCGAAGGTCAGATTCAGGGAAAAATCAATCAGGGGCTCCTATTGCTGGTTGGTGTTGGACCAGAGGACCAAGAGGAAGATTTGGACTATGCTGTGAGAAAATTGGTCAACATGCGGATTTTTTCAGACGCAGAAGGTAAGATGAACCTGTCTGTCAAAGATATTGAAGGAGAAATCCTTTCTATTTCTCAGTTTACCCTCTTTGCGGATACCAAGAAAGGCAATCGTCCAGCCTTTACAGGGGCAGCCAAGCCTGATATGGCATCAGACTTCTATGATGCATTCAATCAAAAATTAGCGCAAGAAGTACCCGTTCAGACAGGCATCTTTGGAGCGGATATGCAGGTTGAACTGGTCAATGACGGTCCAGTTACCATTATCCTTGATACTAAAAATAGATAAGAAAAACCAAGCCCAGTGGGCTTGGTTTTTCTTATCTATTACAAAATACTCCAAAATGAAATCGGTTCTTGATAGGCCTTGGGGAAATCTCTTTTCAGGCTTTGGCAGATGCGATAGGAAGGGACGAGATGTCCTAGGACGAGGAGAGTTCCCTGAAGGAAAAGTGGGATACCCCTTAAAAACAGCAAGGAGAGAATCATCAAGATATCCCATAAGAGGCTTTGTAAGGCAAAACGCCAGAATCTCGGTCTAATCTGGGAATAGAGGTGACTAAAGTGGTCACAAAGTTGGTTAGAAAGATAGGTCAATAGCACAGGATGAAAGAAAATGAGCCAACCGCTATAAATCAAAATCCAATCCCAAGTAAGCCCCTCTTTAAATGTCAAAAATGCCAGCATGATTCCATCAATGACAAGGAGTTGAATGCTTTTGATGAAGATGATTTTTTTCATGCTAAAACCTCCTTTTCCTTAGAGACACTCCCATAAAGAGATGTGTTTATCGTAAAAATCTGGATAGTGTTCTCTTAGGTAGTCAGCCGTCATATAATATAAAGTAGAATGGCAAGCAGTGATGATTGGCATAAGAGATGAAAAACGATGAGAACTAACGAAGGCTAAAAGGACAAAAAATAGAAAATCAATGGAGAGAACCCCTAAATAGTAGAAGCGAATCTTTTTATTGATTTGAGGATAAATCTCAGTGAATTGATGTTTGAGTTGGACAAGCAAGCGAAATAACAGGAGTCCTTGAGTAAGGAGGAAAATAAAACCAGAGAGCAAGAGCCGGTCGAAAGCTGTCTCGGGTCTAGTGCTAAAAAATGCAAATAGTAGCAAATCGATGACTGCAATTGCTATAAAATGGATTCTAAAGAGATTTTTCATAAGATGACCTCCCTCTTTTATCTAGCTTCATTCTACTCCAAAAGAATGGGAGTTACAAGTAAAATGATAAAAATAGCAGAAGGGAGATTCTCTTAAGTCGACTTGTTTTTTTATTTAAGTTTTCTTCTATTATCTTACTTCTTCATCATTCCAGACAAATAAAGCTCCGATTGCATTGAGGATATAGAAGATGTATTTTCCGATATTGGCAAAGTTTCCTTGAATACCAGCCTTTGTAAGCTGCACAAAATTGTAAATCAACCAAAAGCCCCACTGAGTTGTTAGTTTCAATGCGTTAAAAGCATTGGCAATGAGGGACAATGCAAAGGCAATAGTTGTTACGTAGGCAAGGAGATTCATCTTTCCTCCATAGCCGATATAGTTTGTCACAAAGGCAAAGAGGAAGGCGATGATTGAAATGATGATGGCCGCCAATTTTAGCTGTTTTTGGCTCATTTGGTTGGGTCTGCCTTCTTGCGAAGCTTCCCATTTCTTAATAGCAAAGGTATAAATGAGGAAGGTGACGGGATAGGTAATGATGGCTGCCTTATTTCCAAGGATATAATCAATAGCACCGGACAAAATGGTATTAACAATACCAAAGTAATTTCCCCATTTGCTTAATTTTCCCGTGAAACGAGTGGACAACATGGAAATCCCAACGTTGGTTACGGAAATCAATCCAAAGGGTACAAGAGCTGTCCATGGTCCCCAGTCTACAAATTTATCGAGGCGGGAGTTGAGGTAACCAGATGCAATTGCAATCCCAACGACCAAAGCAACCCCGAAGAGGTCAAACCATTTGGATGTCGCAAAAATTTTTAGTGATTTTTTCATATATTAAAATATCTTTCTTTTTTTTAACAAATATTATACAACTAAATGAAAGTAAAATCAAATGATAGAAATAAAACCCTGAAAATAAAATTTTCAGGGGTGGTTGAGGTACTTTAGAAATTAGTCGATTTTTTCGACATAGAGTTGTTTGGCAATGTCCATACTTACTTGTAAATCCTCGTTTTTACTGAGGATAGTGAAGGTATTGCTAAAGCCATCAAACTGCTGGACTTGGAGACAGTCACCGATGTGAAGTGAGTGCTTATCCAAATAATGGAGAATGTCAAAACTATCGTGCACTCGAGTCAGGCGGTAGGCGCCAGCTTCCTTGATGTCAGCTAGTGGCAGGTTATTGATTTCAACCAGGAGTTCTCCCTTGGCGGGAATAGTTCCTCCGTGAGGGCAGGTCTTGGGGAATCCAAGCAATTTTTCTAGTCTCTCCACGAATAGCTCAGATACAGTATGTTCCAAGACTTCAGCTTCCTCGTGAATCTGGTCACTCGTATAGTCTAAATGATGGACTAGAAAAACTTCAATCAAGCGATGCTTACGGTAGAGCTCTGAGACCAGTTTTAGCCCAAGTTCCGTCAGTAGATAGCCACATTCCTTGTCCTTAAGGATGAGATTTTCGCTCTTCATCCGTTTAATCATTTCAGTTACGGCAGGGGGAGAGACTTGCATACGAGCCGCAATTTCCTTGTTGGTAATCTTATGCAAATCTATGCCAATTTCATAAATACACTTTAGATAATCTTCTTTATTCGGGGTCATTCGTTTCCTCTTGTCTAATATCTTTATCTAGTATATCAAAAAAAGCTAGATTTCTCTAGCTATCTGCCACAATGGCTTCTAATTTAGTTCTTTAGCAGCTGCAATTGCGGCTTCGAAGTTTGGCTCAGAATTGATATTGTCCACATATTCAACGTAGCGAATAGTATTGTCAGTATCGAGGACAAAGACTGCGCGTGCCAATAGGTGCCACTCATTGATTAAGAGGGCATAATCACGTCCAAAGGAATGGTCGAAATAGTCTGAGAGCATGATGGCATTTTCAATACCTTCAGCACCGCACCAACGTTTTTGGGCAAAAGGGAGGTCCATGGAAACAGTCAAGACGACCGTGTTGTCCAGTCCAGCCAGTTCTTGGTTAAAGCGACGCGTTTGAGTTGAGCAGATGCCTGTATCGATAGAAGGCACGACACTCAAGACTTTTTTCTTACCATCAAAATCAGCCAGAGATTTTTTAGAAAGGTCTGTTGTAGTGAGAGAAAAATCAAGCGCCTTGTCGCCGACTTGTAGTTGTTTACCTGTAAAGCTCACAGGATTTCCGAGAAAAGTTACCATAGGATACTCCAATCTTTTTTCTTCCATTTTAGCTGAAACAGTCGTAATTTTCCAATGATTTGACTGGAAATGTGGGTATAGAAAAAACGTCATCTCACATGTGAGAATGACGTTTTTCAGATTTTTTATCTATATGATATTTCTCGAAGGTAGTGCGGACGGGAGCAACTTCCTTCGGAATTTCATCCCTAATTTTTGAGCCTTAGGTCTCAAAAATTCCGTCCTAGATAAGATCAAAGTTCTTATCTAGGATACCACTACAGTGAGAAATATCTGGTAAAAACTCACTTTGTTCGTACTGATTTAAGAAATCTTTATTCTTATAAACGCTGTTTTGTAGCTAGAGATAGAACTAACAAAGCTAATATTAGAAGTAATGTAAAGAGAGACAAGAATCTAGTAATAGATAAACCAATATCTAGATTATTTAGCCAATCCTTCAGCAATCTTATCAAGGTTGTATTTCATCATGTTGTAGTAGCTGTCGCCTTCTTTACCTTGTTCTGCGATAGAGTCAGTAAAGATTTGTGCGTAGATTGGGATGTTTGTGTCTTGTGAAACAGTCTTCATTGGACGGTCATCCACACTTGATTCTACAAAGAGTGAAGGAGTTTTTGTTTGGCGAAGTTTTTCAACCAAAGTCTTGATTTGGTCAGGTGTTCCTTCTTCTTCAGTGTTGATTTCCCAGATATAGGCACTTGGGACACCGTAGGCTTTAGAGAAGTATTTGAAGCATCCTTCGCTGGTTACGATAAGTTTTTTCTCAGCAGGGATATTGTTAAATTTCTCTTTAGCTTCCTTGTCAAGTTTGTCTAGCTTATCAGTATATTCTTTGAGGTTTTTTTCGTAGAATTCCTTATTGCTAGGGTCTTTAGCGCTCAATTGTTTTGCGATATTTTTAGCAAAGATCATACCGTTTTCAAGGTTGAGCCAAGCGTGTGGGTCTTCTTTGCCTTTTTCGTTTTGGCCTTCAAGATAGATAACATCAACGCCTTCGCTGACTGCAAAGTAGTCTTTGTTTTCAGTTTTCTTGGCATTTTCTACCAATTTTGTAAACCAAGCATTGCCACCTGTTTCAAGGTTGATACCGTTATAGAAAATCAAATCAGCTTGAGATGTTTTCTTGACATCTTCAGGAAGTGGTTCGTATTCGTGTGGGTCTTGACCAACAGGAACGATACTGTGAAGATCAATCTTGTCACCAGCAATATTTTTAGTGATATCAGCGATGATAGAGTTTGTAGCAACAACTTTTAGTTTTTGACCAGAAGCTGCATCTTTTTTTCCGCTAGCACATGCTACGAGAACAATGGCGGAAAGAAAAAGAACCAACAATGTACCTAATTTTTTCATTAGATCCTCCAATTTATTGGGGCTTTACCCCTTATTTTAACAAATGTTTATTTTTTAGTTTCAAATATCGTTGTTTTGGAGCGATAAAGAAGCTAATGAGAAAGAAACTAGCAGCTGTAAGCACGATACTAGAACCTGCCGCAACGTTAAAGCTATAACCGATAAAGAGTCCCAAAACTGAAGCAGTAGCTCCAAAGGTTGAGGAAAGGAAAATCATGCTTTTTAGGCTATTAGCATACAGATAAGCAGTTGCAGCTGGGGTAATCAGCATGGCTACAATCAGGATAGTTCCGACACTTTGCATGGCTGTCACAGACACGAGAGTCAGGAGTACCATGAGAAGGTAGTGATAGAAATTGACAGGCATTCCCATGGCTTTAGCCAAGAGTTCATCAAAGGAAGTTATCAAGAGTTGCTTGAAGAAAATCCAGATTAACAAGAGAATGACTGCCCCAACACCCATAGTAATAAACATATCCGTATCTTGGACGGCTAGGATATTACCAAAAAGGATATGGAAAAGGTCAGTTGAACTTTTAGCGACACTAATCAAGATGATACCGAGGGCTAAGAAAGAAGAAAAGGTAATGCCGATGGCGGTATCGCTTTTGATAATCGAGTTTCCCTTGATGTAGGTAATGATGATGGCAGCTAGCAATCCAAAGACAATGGCTCCGATAAAGAAGTCAAGGCCTAAGATGAAGGAGAGGGCTACACCTGGTAAGACAGCATGTGAAATGGCATCTCCCATGAGTGACATCCCGCGTAGGATGATGAAACATCCTACAGCTCCAGCTACAACCCCGACGACAATAGCTGTTATCAAGGCATTTTGTAGGAAATGGAATTTTTGCAATCCATCGATAAATTCTGCAATCATAGGTCACCTCCATTGAAAAAGAGTCGATTACCGTAAGCTTCTTTGAGATTGGCTTCGGTAAAGGTTTCTTTGGTTGGACCAAAGGCAATCACTTCTCGATTGACAAGCAAGACTTGATCGAAGTAGTGGGGAACCTTGCTGAGGTCGTGGTGGACGATGAGAACCGTCTTCCCAGCTTTTTTCAGATCTCTCAGCGTATTCATGATGATTTCCTCACTGACAGAATCAATCCCAACAAAAGGTTCATCCAAGAGGATATAGTCGGCTTCCTGAACCAAACATCTAGCAATCAAAACCCGCTGGAATTGACCTCCAGATAGTTGACTGATTTGCCGTTCTGCGTAGTCAGCTAGGCCGACGATTTCAAGGGCTTCTTGCACTTTCTTCCAATGTTTAGCCTTTAAACTGCGAAAGAGAGGGATAGAGGGAAAGAGTCCTAGCGAGACGCATTCCTTGACCTTGATGGGAAAGTTGTAGTCGATATTGATTTTTTGTTCGACATAGGCAATTCGGTGTAAGGATTTTTTAACTTCCTTGTCATCGAGAAATGCCTGACCTTGATGTGGGATAATTCCCAGCATCCCTTTTAATAATGTTGATTTTCCAGCACCGTTCGGACCAATGATACCGGTAATTGTTGGTCCTTGGAGCACTAGTGAAATATCCTTAAGTGCCAATGTTTCTTTGTAGGAGACACTGAGGTTTTCGATACATATCATAAACTTGTATTCCTCCTGTCTCTTAATATACATTAAAAAAAAAATTAAGTCAAGTTAATTTTTGAAAAAATTAAAATAATAACTGAAAAATGATGGAAAAGGAAAGTTCATTTTTAATTGCATTCCCAAGCAATTTTTGTTAAGCTAGCAATAACTTAAAAAATGAAAGCGAGAACAAGATGACACTTTATCAAGATGATTTTTATGATGCAATCAATGGAGAATGGCAGAAGACAGCTGAAATCCCAGCAGATAAGTCTCAAACGGGAGGTTTTGTTGATTTAGACCAGGAAATTGAAGACCTGATGTTGGCGACAACAGACAAGTGGTTGGCAGGTGAAGAGGTGCCTGAGGATGCTATCTTGGCAAACTTTGTCAAATATCACCGCCTAGTTCGTGATTTTGACAAGAGAGAAGCTGACGGTATCACATCTGTCTTACCACTCCTTAAAGAATTCCAAGAGTTGGAGACTTTTGCGGATTTTACAGCTAGACTAGCAGAGTTTGAACTTGCAGGAAAACCTAACTTCCTTCCTTTTGGTGTATCGCCAGACTTTATGGATGCAAGAATCAATGTTCTATGGGCCAGTGCTCCAAGCACGATCCTGCCAGATACGACCTACTATGCAGAAGACCATCCTCAGCGCGAAGAGCTCTTGACTCTTTGGAAAGAAACTAGCGCAAATCTCCTCAAAGCTTATGATTTTTCTGATGCAGAAATTGAAGACTTGCTTGAGAAAAGACTAGAATTGGATCGCCGAATTGCAGCAGTGGTGCTTTCTAATGAAGAAAGTTCAGAGTATGCTAAACTTTACCATCCATATGCTTACGAAGATTTCAAAAAATTCGCGCCTGCCCTACCTCTGGATGACTTCTTCCAAGCCGTTCTTGGACAAGTGCCAGACAAGGTTATCGTAGACGAGGAACGTTTCTGGCAAGCAGCAGACCAATTCTATAGTGAAGAGGCTTGGCCTCTCCTCAAGGCAACCTTAATTTTAAGTGTTGTGAATCTTTCAACCAGCTATTTAACAGAAGAAATTCGTGTCTTGTCAGGTGCCTATAGCCGTGCGCTTTCAGGAGTTCCAGAAGCCAAAGACAAGGTCAAGGCAGCCTACCAGCTAGCACAAGGTCCTTTCAAACAAGCCTTGGGTCTCTGGTATGCCCATGAAAAATTCTCTCCAGAGGCCAAGGCAGATGTGGAGAAAAAAGTGGCAACCATGATTGATGTCTATAAGGAACGCTTGGCTAAAAATGACTGGCTAACTCCTGAAACTCGTGACAAGGCTATCGTTAAACTCAATGTTATCAAGCCTTACATCGGTTACCCAGAAGAATTGCCAGAACGCTATAAGGACAAGGTAGTGGATGAGACTGCTAGTCTTTTTGACAATGCTCTAGCCTTTGCGCGTGTGGAAATCAAGCACAGTTGGAGCAAGTGGAACCAGCCTGTAGATTACAAGGAGTGGGGCATGCCTGCTCATATGGTCAATGCCTACTACAATCCACAGAAGAACCTGATTGTTTTCCCAGCGGCTATTTTACAGGCTCCTTTCTATGACTTGCATCAGTCATCTTCTGCTAACTACGGTGGTATTGGGGCAGTTATTGCCCATGAAATTTCCCACGCCTTTGACACCAACGGAGCTTCCTTTGATGAAAATGGTAGCCTCAAGGATTGGTGGACAGAGAGCGACTATGCTGCCTTCAAGGAGAAAACACAAAAAGTTATTGACCAGTTTGATGGACAAGATTCTTATGGAGCAAGCATTAACGGTAAATTGACTGTATCAGAAAACGTAGCTGACTTGGGAGGAATTGCTGCAGCGCTTGAAGCAGCTAAAAGAGAAGCAGACTTCTCAGCAGAAGAATTCTTCTACAACTTCGGTCGCATCTGGCGCATGAAAGGTCGTCCAGAATTTATGAAACTTTTGGCTAGCGTCGATGTGCACGCACCAGCCAAACTCCGTGTCAATGTGCAAGTACCAAACTTCGATGATTTCTTTACAACCTATGATGTCAAAGAAGGAGATGGTATGTGGCGTTCACCAGAAGACCGCGTGATTATTTGGTAATGAATCGAATCTAATACTAAGATCCGTAAATCTATATAGGATGGGTTAGAGAGGTTAATATGAAGAAATTTTTAATGATATTTTCAGTTATTCTTACTATTTTTGTTTTAGCATCTTGTGGCGCAAACAAAAAAGAGGAAAAAATAGAACCTTCGGCAAAACAATCATCTTCGACCAAAGAGGAACAGAAGGAAACCTCTACGAAGTCAGAGAGCCAGACTAGTACAAGTTCTTCAATGGCAACGCCGTCAACAACAATGGAAACGAAAAGCGAAACAGGAAAAGATTTGTACAAGGAAGTAATAGAGCGGTACAATCATTTTACAGACCTTTTAAAGCAAGGTAATAGAGAAGATTTGTACGAGGAAAATAAACAACACAAGATTGCTTCAGATGAATATGGTTTGATTTTCTCTCGAATGGATTATAAAAATGCACCAGATTGGAAATATGTTATTGCTGATTTGAATAAGGATGGTCAAAACGAGTTACTTATTGGGGATGAAAAATTTGTTTCAGCCATTTACTATTTAGAGAATAAACAACCCAAGTTGCTTCATACAGCTTATGTAGCTTCTGCAGGTGGTTTTCGTTCTAGTTTAGTTATTTATGAAAACGGTCAAGTCAGATATGCAGACTGGCAGTCAACACGACCAGAAATGAACTTAAGTTTGTATGCTTTTGATAAAGACGGAGTACAGAAGATTAAAGAAGGTATTTTTCAAATTGGTAGTGATCAAAAGCCAGAGCAAATCTTAGAGATTTCTTCTAATGAACTTGATTTAGCTAAATTTGAATGGAAAGAATTTGAGCCAGCTAACTAGTATTTGATGACATTCAATACTAGACTAGATTCTAAAATCAAAGAATGGAGAATTGAATAGCAGTACACAAAAACCAAGGAGAAAAATTCCTTGGTTTTTTGCTTGCTAGAAAAAAGGATTAAAGGTCTTTTCATGGGCGATGGTCGTAGCTGGACCATGCCCTGGATAGACATCATAGTTTGGTAGGGTGAAGAGTTGTGTCTGGATACTATGGAGTAGCTGCTCCGTACTACCAGTTGGAAGGTCGGTTCGTCCAATAGTTTCACGGAATAGGGCATCTCCTGTCAAAACTAGGTGAGCATCAGGAAAGACGATAGAAACACCGCCGATAGAGTGACCTGGTGTTGGCAAGACAGTGAAACGAAATTCCTCTAGTTGGTATTCTTCGTGAAAGATAAAAGTGTGTTCTGCAGGTTTTGCGACCACATCTGCCATATCATCGTGACGAGGGAGACCAGAGAGATTATCGACAGGAGTATAGAGCCAGCTGGCTTCGCTCTCTGCGATATAGACAGGAGGATTGCCAAAAGTCTCGCGAACTAGGTCTAAACTCATGATATGGTCATAATGGGCGTGGGTCAAGAGAATAGCGCAGATAGGTTTGTTGATGCTCTCTATTGTCTGACGAATGGCTTCCCAATGGCTGCCAGGATCGACGACGATGAGGTGTTTTTCACCTTCTAGGTAATAGGTGTTTTCATAGGCAACAGGATTCACAGTTTTATGGATTTTCATACTAGCTCCAATCTCAAAGAATGTACTAATACTCTTCGAAAATCAAATTCAAACCGCGTCAACTTTATCTGCAACCTCAAAGCAGTGCTTTGAGCAGCCTGCGGCTAGTTTCCTAGTTTGCTCTTTGATTTTCATTGAGTATAAATTAAGTATAGCACAGTTAGGGAGAATGAAGTGGATAGAAAGTCCCTCTCTTTTAAGGAATGTTACTTGCTATCTATTTTATTCTGTCCAAAATAGAGATAGTTATTTTTAGAGTTAAGAACTAGCTAGAGCTTTTAATTGACTGGGATTTAAAATAAAGCTAATGAGCTGGAGAGTGAATTAATGAAACAAGTAAATTGTACTCTGTATTAGAAGGAAGTTTGTAAAAAAGGAAATAAAATATACATGTAAGGTTAAATTGAATCAATATACTAATTTAACAAAAATAGAGTATGAGACCTGTAACAGCTTGCTACATATTATTTTACAAGTAAAAAAATCTGAAAATTGTTGTATTTTTGGAAAATATTTATTTTAAATTTAGAATAAAAAAATAAGTCATTTTATTTGCTACAGACTAGAAAATATGATATCATAAAGTTGTATGTTGTAGACAATTTTATGATATCAAGCTTCACTTCTAACATCTTTTGTTTCATCTGAGGTTAGCTGTGAGTTTTCGATATCAATAACTTGTAAATCGACATCAAAATAAAAAAGGAGGTTGTGGGTCTAAATGAAAGGCAAGCAACAACAAGATTATAGAGTAGAAAAGTACATCCGTTATGGTATCCGGAAATATAGCTTTGGAGCAGCATCAGTAGCAGTTGCAGCTGGTTTGATGTTCCTTGGAAATGGTGCGGTATCAGCAACGGAAGTTCAAGGTGCAGAAGCATCAGTAGCTGCAACTACTGCCCCAGCAAATCAAGCGGATTCTAATAAAGAAAAGGAAGCCGTGAAGCCAGAAACTAAAGTAGAAGAAGCAAAACCTGAAGTTAAAGTACAGGAAGCTAAGAAAGCAAATAAAGCAGCTCTTGAAGCGAATATTGCTACTTTAGAAATGAAATTAGCATCTGCTAAAAATGCAGATGCGTCTGTAGTAAACTCAGCTAAGGAAGTTTTAGCTACAGCTAAAGCAACACTTTCAAATCCAGAAGCAAGTCAATTGGATGTGAATACTTTAGCTGACAAACTTTCAGCATTGGGTCAAGCCGTAGCTGAATCAGATGCCATGGGTCAACAGAAAAAATTAGAAGCTGAAAAAGCAGCTGCTAAAGCTGAAGCTGAAAAGAAAGCTACTCCAGCAGAAAAATCTCTTTCAGAAGCTAAAACAGCACTTGACAAAGCTTCATCTGAAGCAGAAGTGACTAATAAATTAGCAACTGCTGAACTTTCTAAAAAGGAAGTGAAGGAAGAAAATAAAGCAGCTGTTGAAGCGGCAGTAGCTAAAAACCAAGCAGTTCTTGCGGAAACAAAATCTCTTTTAGCTGAAAAGAGCGTGACCAAAGAGCAAGTGGATGCGCAACTTGCACGCCTGAATGAGTCAATCCTTGCAGTATACAATGAGCTGAAAAATGCAGGTATTGGTCGTGATGGTAAGTTTTCAGCAGTCTTAGCAGACATTGCTGATACGGTTACAACTCCACCTCTTTCAGAAGAAGAACAAGCAAATCACTGGAAGCAATACGCAGATAAAAACACAGAACGTCTGACAAAACAAATCAAGTGGTTTGACATTTCAAATCCGAAAGCGAAAATTGAAAATCTTGGTGATGGTGGTAAGCTTAAAGTAGGTACTAAGTTTACACAAGAAATCTCTCCAGGATATGTTGTGACTTTGACAGTTACTAAACTAGCACCATTTAACTCAACGGATGAGTACAAAAAACGTGGTGGAGCAGGATACGATGCCAATGCTCAAAACGTATACAAAGACAATACTCCAGCTGAGTTGAAAGTCGTAAACCAAGGTTCATACTCTGTTGCGAAAACAAACGGAATGGATACTAAAGGTAAAACGGTTATCCAGTCTGTTAAAGATGGAGCTAACGTAGGGGTAGAATTCTCAGTTAAAGCTACATTAAATGGAACAGAAGTTCCAGCCAACGTTGTATTCTTAACAGGGGAAGAAGCTGGTTCATCCGAAGTTGAAATCTATAAAACAGATGGTGATGGTTTTGAGTTAGTAACTGAGTTATCAAACTCCAATGTACCAGGTAAGGAAACAGCTCGTTCATATATTGGGGAAATCTATGAACGCAGAACAGTGGCTACTGCAGGTCATGGACAAAATCGTGCAGATGGCCAATTAGGTATTTCTTACACGCTTGAAGGAAGTGGTAAACCAGCTTTCGCTCCATTCTTAGCTGACAAAGGTGCAGGATTCTTCAATACAACAGTTACATCAGATACAGTAATTACTGCAACAGCAAAAGATGGAACGATTCATGCGGATGGATTAGGGACACAAGTTTTCGGACCGGTCTCAACTCACCGTGATTCAGGTTTCTCCACTCCATTGGTAATGACTCGTAATGCCAAAAATATTGGTATGTATATTATGTCTAATGGGCAACAAGGATCTATGCTTGGATTTATGGTCCTAGATGAAGGGGATGCTCCAGCTTCATACGGTCGTGTAGCCCACTCTATTTCTAAGTCTGACGGTCAACACCAACCATATCTAGGTTCTGTACCGGCTGACGTTGATGTTCGTACAACTCCAATTAACAAAACAAATGCCTTTGTATACGATGATATCAATGGTATCGGTAATGCTGATGAAGGTGCTCGTCAATTGATGGGTGATGATGTTGCTCCAAATGATAACTATAAGTTGAAAAAAGTTAACGATGGAACTTACTCAATGACGTTCGATGCCCACCTAGACGGAGAAGCTAAAGCTTACGTTAACGGTTGGATTGACTTTAACAACAATGGAAAATTCGATGAAGATGAAGCCGCTGGTGTGACAGAAGTGACTGCTGATGGTAAGGTTACTCTTACTTGGACAAACACAGTTCAAAATGTGGATACCAGTGCAACTAAATTAGCTACACGTCTTCGTATTGCATACGATAAAGCAGATGTCAAGGCTCCTACTGGTATTGCCTACTCAGGTGAAGTAGAAGATTTCCAAATCCAACAAACAATTCCACCACGTGGAACTAAGAGAGAAACAACAGATGTACAAGGTGCAACTCAAACATCTACTGTAGCATTCAACGCATATGGTCAAAAGAACTATGATTTTGATAAAGACAATGCAATAGATACAACTGTTAAATCACAAATCGTTAAACCAGATGGTACATTAGTAACAGATGCTGACCTAGTAGATGGATACTATGTAGTACCAGGGCAAGGTAAATACAAGATTACTGATAACGGTGCAAATGTAGATGTAGAATTTATCCCAGAAGCAAACTTTGTAGGTACAGCAGATGGTATTACGATTCGTCGTACAGATATCAATGGTAACACTACTGGTTGGGGTAACGAAGGTCGCCAAATCATCGGTGGTGCAGGTGAAGCTAAAGACCAACTAGAATTAGTCAGTGAACAAGTTCAACTAACTGGCTTAGCTGCTAAAGGTTCTATGGATGGTCGTTACATTCCAACAGTAACTCCAAAAGCAATCGTTGGAACTCCAGAAGAGTCAACTGATATCCAAGGTAAACCACAAACGAAAACACCTAAATTCTCAATCGACGTAGATAAAGATGGAGATGGAACTGCACCAGATGCGGTAACACCAAGTGCTAACTACCCAGCTAAATTGGTAGATCCAGCGACTGGACAACCAACAGATGAAACAACTGTAACTGTAAAAGGTGAAGGAACTTATACAATCGATCCAACAACTGGAGCGGTAACATTTACTCCAGAACCACAATTTACAGGAACTGCTAAAGGTATTGATGTATCATTAACAGCACCAGTAGGTCAAGATAAAAATGGTCAACCTGTAACAGCTACAGCTACTGCAAAATACACTCCAACTGTAACACCTGTTAACCCAACAGCAACTCCAGCTACTTCAACAGGAGTACAAGGTGAAACTCAAACAGGTAAACCAACATTTACAGAAGGAAATACAGAAGTACCTATTAAAGAGGGTTCTGTAAAATTATTAAATCCAGATGGAACAGAAGCAAATGGACCAGTAGATGCTCTAGACCCAAGTGGTAAAAAAGTTGGGGAATACACTGTAGATCCAACAACAGGTGTAGTAACCTTCACACCAACAGACAAATCTTACACAGGACCAGTACAACCAGCTAAAGTTCAAGCTGAAGATAAGAATGGAACAAAAGTTTCTACAACTTACACTCCAAACATCGTAGGAGTAACACCAACAGCAACACCAGCTACAACTGAAGATGTTCAAGGTAAGACTCAAGAAAGTCCAGTTTCATTTGAAGCAGGAAAAACTACAATTGCTGGAGAAGAAAAAACTGTAGAAATCGATCCATCTACTTACACACTTCTAGGTGAAGATGGACAACCAGCTACTGAAGTACCAGCTAAAGATCCAGAAGGAAACGTAATTGGTAAGTACACTCTTAAAACTGTAGATGGAAAAGCTGTTGCAGTATTCGAACCAACAGATAAGACATATTCAGGTGAAGTACAACCAGTACGAGTTCAAGCTAAAGATAAGAATGGTACAGCTGTAGAAACAACTTACACACCGAAGATTACTCCGGTAGTTCCAACAGCAGAACCAGCTACATCAGAAGCTATCCAAGGTGAAACTCAAAAAGGAACTCCAACATTCGCTCCTGGAGACACTATTGCTCCAATCAAAGAGAACTCTTACAAGCTTCTTGATAAAGAAGGAAATGAAGTTCCAGCTGGTCAAACAACTCCAGCATATGCTGAGGACGGAGTAACTCCAGTAGGTACTTACTCAATTGATCCAGCAACAGGTGAAGTAACCTTCACACCAACAGATAAATCTTACACAGGTAATGTTACACCTGCTGATGTTCAAGCAGAGGACGCAAATGGAACAAAAGTTTCTACAACTTATACTCCATCTATCGTACCTGTAACACCAACAGCAGAACCAGCTAAAACTGTAGATGTTCAAGGTGCAACTCAAACAGGCAAACCAGTATTCCAAGGTGGAACAGCTATGGTTAACGGTGAAGAGAAAACTGTTGAAATCGACGATACAGTACCAGCTAAATTGGTAGATCCAAAAACTGGAGAACAAGTTGATTCAGTCACTGTAGAAGGTGAAGGAACATACACAGTAGCTCCAGATGGAACAGTAACATTCAAGCCAGAACCACAATTTACAGGAGTAGCCAAAGGTGTTGAGGTAGTTCGTCAAGATAAGAACGGCACACCAGCTAAAGCTACATACACACCGGAAGTTAAACCAGTAACACCAACAGGAACAGATGCTGTAACTGAAAATATTCAAGGTTCAACTCAAACAGGTAAACCTGAATTCAAGGGTGGAACAGTAACAATCGATGGTAAAGAGAAAACTGTTGAAATCAATGAAGATAAACCAGCTAAATTGGTAGATCCAAAAACAGGAAATCCAGTTGATTCAGTAACTATCGAAGGTGAAGGAACATATACAGTAGCTCCAGATGGAACAGTAACCTTCACACCAGAAAAGAACTTCACAGGTAAAGGAACAGGTGTTACAGTTCAACGCGAAGATAAGAACGGCACACCAGTAACAGCTAAATACACTCCAGTTGTTAAGAAAGCAACACCAACAGGAACAGACGCTGTAACTGAAGATATCCAAGGTTCAACTCAAACAGGCAAACCAGTATTCCAAGGTGGAAAAGTTACTGTAAATGGTGAAGAAAAAACTGTTGAAATTGATGAAGATAAACCAGCTAAATTGGTAGATCCGAAAACAGGAGATCCAGTTGATTCAGTAACTATCGAAGGTGAAGGAACATACACAGTAGCTCCAGATGGAACAGTTACATTCACCCCAGAAAAGAACTTCACAGGTAAAGGAACAGGTGTCACAGTTCAACGCGAAGATAAGAACGGCACGCCAGTTAAAGCTACTTACACACCAGTTGTGAAACCAGCAACACCAACAAGTTCAGATGTCATCACTACAAATGTTCAAGGTGCTACTCAAGAAGGAACACCAACATTTAAAGGTGGAAAAGTTACTGTAAATGGTGAAGAAAAAACTGTAGAAATCGACGAAACTGTTAAGCCAACATTCGAAGATGGCACAACTGAGAAGAAAGTACCAGGCGAAGGAACATACACAATCGACGAGAACGGTAAAGTAACCTTCACCCCAGAGAAAACATTCACTGGTCAAGCAACAGGTGTAACTGTTAAACGTGTAGATAAGAACGGCACACCAATCACAGCTAAGTACACTCCTGTAGTCGTTCCAGTAACACCAACTTCAAAAGATTCTGAATCAGAAGGTCCTAAAGGACAACCTCAAGAAGGCACACCAACATTTGAAGGTGGAAAAGTTACAATCAACGGTAAGGAAGTTCCAGTTGAAATCGATGAAACTGTTAAACCAACATTTGACGATGGCACAACTGAGAAGAAAGTACCAGGTGAAGGAACATACACAATCGATGAAAACGGTAAAGTAACCTTCACCCCAGAACCTGACTTCGTAGGTCAAGCAACAGGCGTAACCGTTAAACGTGTAGATAAGAATGGTACACCAGTAACAGCTACTTACACTCCAACAGTTCGTCCTGATACTTCATTCGTTGATAAAGATGGCAACCCACTTTCACCAACAGAAGATGGAACTAAACCAACTAAAGATATCCCAGGATACAAGATTGTTAAAACTGAAGTAGACGAAAAAGGAAATACAAAACACATCTACGAAAAAGTTAAGACATCATTCAAGGATAAAGAAGGAAACGAAATTCCAGGAAATCCAAGTGAAGATGGCGAACAACCTAAGAAAGATATTCCAGGTTACCGCTTCGTAGAAACTAAGAA